>JAQVIB010000081.1 GCA_028695945.1 Lachnospiraceae bacterium | reverse complement strand
AACTATAAACTGTGCAATTCGCTTTGCCCAACGTTCTTCGCCATATTTAAATATAACATTATTTATCTCTTCTTCGCTGTATTCATTAACCACCTCATAAGCGGATAGTGGCCTAGTAATGTCCATACGCATGTCCAGCGGAGCATCCTGCATATAGCTAAATCCTCTGCCTGCCTCATCCAGCTGATGACTGGATACACCAATATCCATCAAAAAACCATCAACTTTTTCAATGCCCAGTTCTTTTAAAATATTTTTTATATTAGAGAAATTGTCATTTACAAAAGTAACCTTTTCTCCAAATTCTTTAAGTCGTTCCTTAGCCGCATTTATTGCATTCATGTCTTGGTCTATACCAATAAGTCTTCCACCATCAAGACGCTTGCAAATCTCGTATGAATGGCCTGCTCCACCCAAAGTTCCGTCAACATATATGCCGTCCTTATCTATGGAAAGCCCTTCACTGCATTCATTTAATAAAACCGACACATGATGAAACTCCATCAAAACACACCTCATATTTTTAATAATTTATATACCAAGCTCTGACATTTTTTCTGCCAGCTCATTGTCCACAAAATTCTCTTCGCTGTTGTAATCTTCCCATCTTGCCTTATCCCAAATTTCCACACGGTCAACAACACCAATGGAAACTATTTGCTTTTCCAGTGTTGCATGTTCTCTTAAATTTTGAGGAATAACAATTCTTCCTTGGTTATCCAATTCACATTCAATAGCTCCAGCAGTAAAAAAACGTGCAAATTTCCTTACATCTGAGCTTGTCCAAGGCAGGGTTTTAAGCTTTTCAACAAGTGCAATCCAACGTTCTTGTGAGTATACAAAAAGGCAGCTATCTAAACCTCTGGTAACAACAAATTTGTCGCCAAGGTCCTCCCTAAATTTAGAAGGAACAATAATTCGTCCCTTTGTATCGATATTATGCTGGTATTCACCTATAAACATAAGCCACTCACCATTCACGCCAAAACACAAATCTATGGCTATTATCAACCACTTCTCTCCACTTGTATCCACTTTTAACCACATTGTAATATAATTTCAATAAAAATACAAGCACTACCAGTAAAATAATGAATTTACATGTACTTAATTTATATTCAAATTTAACTCTTTTTGACATTTTTAGTCTTTATTCTACAAAAAATAGCATAAATTCCATTTTTACAAGAATATATTTTTTACTGTAGCTTTTCACTTAAATAATTAGGCACATAAAAAACGGCATCCAAAATTAAATTTGGACACCGTTTAAATTCTAATATTATATCCTGTATTTCTCAAATATTCTTTCTGCCATTAAAATTCCGTCTACTGCCGCCGAAACTATTCCTCCAGCATAACCCGCACCTTCCCCTGTTGGGTAAAGCCCCAAAACATTAGTGCTTTCACCTGTTTGCAAATTTCTTTCAAGCCTTACTGGCGATGAACTTCTGCTTTCAACTGCAGTAAGCAATGCATCTTCATCATCAAACCCTTTAAAACGCTTGCCAATTCCAACAATAGCCTCTTTCATTGCGTCTACCATAAATTCAGGAAAAAGCTGGTTTAGGTCTGAGCATTGTACGTTAGGTTTGTAAGTATTTTTAACTTCTCCAAGTTCTGAACTTTTCTGTCCTTTTAAGAAATCCCCAACTCTTTGTGCTGGTGCATTATAATTTCCACCTCCAAGTTCAAAGGCCTTTTTCTCCAACTCACGCTGAAAATACATACCCGCAAGTGGATGTTTGCTTCCAAAATCTTCTTCGTTAATCTGAACTAGCAATGCACTATTAGCATTTTCACCATCACGGCTAAAGTAACTCATGCCGTTTACCGCAATCATATTCTCTTCACTAGCAGCCGCAACAACAAAACCACCAGGACACATGCAAAATGTGTAAGTGCTTCTTCCACCTTTAGTACGGTAGGTAAACTTGTATTCTGCAGGACCAAGGCTTTTCTCTCCTGCAAATTCTCCAAACTGAACACTATCCACAACTGCCTGCTTATGTTCAATTCTTGCACCCATGGCAAATGGTTTTTGGCGTATTTCAACACCCTTATTGTAAAGCATTTCAAAAGTATCCCTTGCACTGTGACCAATGGCAAGCACAATGTCACTACATTCAAGCCATTCTCCGCCGTTAATTTCCACCGCTGTAAGTGAATTATTTTTTATTTCAACATCAGTAAGCTTAGCTTCGAAACGTATTTCTCCACCCATACTTACAATACTTTCACGTATACTCTTAACTACGTCACGCAGTTTATCTGTACCAATATGAGGGTTATGAACATACATAATTTCCTTTGGTGCACCATGTTCTACAAACTCTTTAAACACTTTTTTACAACGAATGTCCTTGCTTCTGGCTGTAAGCTTTCCGTCTGAAAATGTTCCTGCACCGCCCTCACCAAACTGAACATTGGAGCCTGTATCCAAAACTCCTTCTTTCCAGAATTTTTCCACATCAGCAGTTCTTTGGTCTACATTTTTCCCTCTTTCTAACACAATTGGCTTTAAACCCATTTGGCATAGCGTTAGTGCCGCAAACATTCCTGCAGGCCCAAAGCCAACAACAACAGGACGTTTTTCCATAGTTGCCTTGCCTACTGGTAATGAGTATTCAGTATCCATTACTTTGGCAACATCTTTATCTTTTATGGTTCTAAGCAGTCTGCTTTCATTGTCAACCTTAACATCTATTGTATAAATAAAAAATATGTTTCCTTTTTTTCTAGCATCCAGTGACTGCTTAACTATTTTCCACTTTAATACACTTTTTTTATCCAGACGTAGTTTTTTGCAAGCCTTTTCTAAAAGTATTTCTTTTTCTTCATTTGGTTTTAACTTTAAATTTTGAACTCTAATCAATTATTTTCCTGCTTTCTTTATAGTTAAACAATAGAATTTTTTACTAAAAAATAAAAAGCCCCTAGCATTAGGGGTTCAAGGAGTGCATATGCAAGGATTTTAGCCCATACAACTTGTAAGATGCCAAGAATACATTAAACACTTAACTCCTTGTTAATAAGCTGAATTGTAGCATACAAAGCCCTAAAATGCAACCTTTTATAAATGTTTAACGACTTTATTGGGTAACTTCTATAAATAATCGTTGACATTAAATCGAACTAATAGTATGATATTAGAAACATTAGTATGAAAGGAACTTTGCATTGGGAAAGAAAAAGAGAGAAATTCTTGTACAATTTAATAAAAAAATCATTTTGGAAACTGCTGAAAAGTTATTTTTGGAAAAAGGCATTAAGCAAACAACAATGGATGATATTTCTAAAGCAGCAGATTATAGCAAATCCACAATTTATGTCTACTTTAAAAGCAAGGAAGAAATTTATAATCATATTATATATGACCATATGTGTGAATTAAGAGATGTAACCAACCAATGCATTAAGGAGGCAACAAATTTTGAAGAATGCTACTATACCATCTGCAATAAACTTTTTCTTCTCTATGAGCAGTATCCACTTTATTTTTCAAGCATTATGGGTAATATCAGCATAGATGAAAAGGCTTTGGCAGAAAATGAAATTCTTCAGCAAATTTATGATATTGGTGAAGAAATTGCAAATAGCATGACTTTGCTCTTTGAAAGAGGAATCAGTGAAAACTATTTATCCTCGGACATCAGCATTCTACCATCTGTGTTTACTTTGTGGGCTTCACTAGGAAGTCTAATTACCATGTCTAACGAAAAGGAATCTTATATTTTAAAGAGAATGAATATGAAAAAATCTGAATTTTTACAACATGGATTTCAGATGTTATTTCATTCTATCAAAAGGAGGTAAGGGTATGAGAAAAAATGATGGTATTGGTCTTGGGTGGCATCAAATTTTAGTTACAGCTATTATCCTTTGTATTATAGCTGGTCTTGCTATTTATGGTATAGACTTTTTCAATTATAAGTCAAAAATTAGCAGTATTCAACTTCATGAAATCGCATTTTCTGATATAGCAGATGGTCAGTACCTTGGAGAATATGATGCAGGGTATATATATGCAAAGGTTCAGGTGAATGTTGAAAATGGATCCGTCCAGAACATCATTTTACTTGAGCATAAGAATGAACGTGGTAAGGCGGCAGAGCAAATTGTATCTACAATTGTGGATACACAAACCTTTCCAGTAGATGCCGTAAGCAGTGCTACTAATTCCAGCTTGGTAATTCAAAAAGCAGTTGAGAACGCTTTGGAAGGTGGACATATAAATGAATAAATGTATAATTCTTTATTATTCTCAACATCATCAAAATATAAAAAAAATTTTATTGCAAATTGCAGAATCGTATCCAGATATTTCTTTGGTATCATTAACTCCGGAAACATTTCCTAATTTTTCGGAATACGATTTAATTGGCTTTGCATCTGGCATATATATGGGCAAACCTCATTCTAGTATCCTTAATTTTGTTGATACCCAACAAAAACTATTACAAGGTAAAAAAGTATTTACAATATTAACAAGTGGCTCTAACCAGAAAAATTATGGCAAATTCTTTCACACATTTTTATTAAATCATGGGTGCCAAGTATTGGGTGGATACCAATGCAAGGGATTTGATACATATGGAATTTTTAAATTTATTGGAGGCACGGCAAAAGGTCATCCAAATAATGGTGACATTTCTAAAGCCGTTTCTTTCATTAAGCAAATAATTTGAAAATCGATTTAAAAGATTTCTTAGGAAAATATGGCAGTTAATAACGAAAAGAAAAGCATAAAATAGCATTAAAGGTATCTGTGGTTTCTTTTGGGCATTAATAGAAAAAACAGCTACCTTTTCCGCTAAGCATGAAAGGAAACAACTATGTTGTTATTAAATTTGATATTAAATATTATAGTTTAATCTCTTAATTGTTTTTAGAATACAAAGATAACCCAACCAACAAACAACCTTCAATATATGGTAGGTTGTTTTGATTTAGATATGAGAAAATTTCTTCACTTTCTGCACCGGGTTGAATTACAATACATTTAAATGGTTTTTTGCACTCCTTAACTAACGAAAGACCTTTTACGGGGTTTATACAAAGGTCAATTATATCCACCTCATCCGAAATATCATTTAAGGAAGAAAGCTCCTTTCCAACCGGATAAACATCATATCCATTATTTTCCAATCCTTTCTTTATTTTAAAAGCATATTTTTCTTCATTAATTGTGTCTCCAACAACTGCAAACTTCTTCTGCTGCATTATTTCTTTTAAATCCATGTTTATAACTTCCTTTCTATATATTTTTAGTTGAAATTGAAAAAAGGCTAATTTATAAAAATTGTAATTTAAGCATAGCACTAATACAGCAAGTATTCAATTGATATAATTAACAATGTTACATAGTAGCTTTTAAACCATATCTGTTTCTAAATTATTTCTTTTTAGAACAAATTTGTTTACTAAATTTTTCAAAAGCTGTGCTTGTGCTATTAATTCTTCACTTGCAGCTGCACTTTCTTGGGCTGTAGCAGAATTTACGTTTATTGCTGCTGAAATTTCTTCAATGCTTGTTGCTGTTTCATTTATTTCAAACTTTTGACATTCAGATGCTAAAGATATCTGTTCAATAGAATTATTAATTTCAACAGATTTGTTTAATAAATCTTTCAATATTTCTGCCATTATATCAGCTTCGTTTATTCCTTTTTTTATAATCAGGTTAGAATTTTCAAGCATTTCTTCTGTATATTTTGCCGCCTTAGCTGATTTTTCCGATAAACTTCGAACTTCACTAGCCACTACACTAAAGCCTTTACCATTTTCACCTGCGTGTGCGGCTTCAATGGCAGCATTAATAGCCAAAATATTAGTTTGAAAAGCAATTTCGTCAATCTCTTTTACTACCGATTTAATATCCTCAGAGGTTTGGAAAATTTGATTCATAATCTCCACCATGTTTTCCATTTGCTCTTTGCCTTTAGTCATAATAACGTTAGCGTAATTTGAAAGTTCATTAGTCTTTTTTGCATTATCAGAACTTTCTTTCATATTTTTTGAAATATTCTGTATAGAGTCAACAATTTTTTCGATTGAAGCAGTTTGTATTGAAGTTTGACAACTTAATAATTGAGAGCCTTGAGATATCTGTCCTGCTCCAACAAATACTTCCTCTGATGTATTCATAATTTCTAAAATTGTATCATTCAGGGATGTTATAATTTTAATTAAAGATTCTCTTATCTGTATAAAATCACCTCTATATTCCGTCTTAAGCTGTACATCCAAATTTCCTTCAGAAATATAGTTTAATATACATGATATTTCAAAAATATATCCCTCTAAAATTGAATTTGTTTCATTAAAAATATTCCATAGTTTACCAATTTCATCATTTGAAGAAATAGATTTTTCAGAAACATTTTTAAGTTGCCCTTGACCCATTCTTTCTGCACGTTGAACAATACTTGTTATTGGCATTAAAGATTTTCTTAGAACCATTATACTGAATACTGCTAGAATAATAATTCCAAAACCGCTAATTAAAAACATCAGTTTAGTAATATTATCTACTGCATAAAGTGCCTCGTTTTTGTCTACAACAAATATACTAGCCCATTTAATATCGGCATTTGAAATATTAAGCGGAATATGCATATAAAGAGACTCTCTTTTTGTATCAGGATTAATACCCTCAATCAACTGTATCTCTGCCCCTTTAATAGCTTTTATACTTTCTTTTTCCACCTTTTTACCAGCATAAAGCACCGCTCCAACTTTTTCATTATCCTGTGTGTGGGCAATATAAGTTCCATTTTCCGTCATAACATATCCAAATGAATTTTTATATTCACCCTTCTCATAATTTAATGAAACTATGTCCTCAGATAAAATATCACAATTGGCAACACCAATGAACTCACCCTTTGAATCCAAAATTGGTGTACTTAAAGTTATTAGCCATGCTTCTTGCCCATTAGATAAAGCCAAACGGTATGGTTCTGTTATATATGCTTGTTTAAATGCTTTAGTTGGGGCATAATATACCCCAGTTCTATAATCTTCGTAGTCATTTTTAATTTCTGTTGAAATATTGCCGTTATTCTTAAAAACACGATAAGAAAGACCCTTTGATGTATCTTCTAAAAATTTATCCGGCTCAAATGCATAGTATGCAGAATACACCTTTTCGTCAGAAACAGCCTGCTTCAAATCTTCTAATAATAACTTTTCAACTTCATTGTCATTAAAATTTTGTAACCGTGTTGCACTGAAAGCTAAGTTTTTAGTAATTACATTCATATTTTCTAAATATGCTTCAATATTTTTTGCATTAATTGTTGCAACATATGCAATTTCCTTTTTCACCATATTAGTAACCACCGCCCTAGTTGACGTGCTAATAACACTTCCTACAACAACCATAATTACTATTACAGCCAAAACGTTAAGAACTGGTATTTTTACAGATAGTTTTTTTGTTACTGATGATAATAAATTTAGCATTTTTCTTATGTGCTTATTATTTGAAATCCCCTTAAAAATTTTCATGTTTTTGAAATTTATCCTTTTGAAGCTTTTTTTCATTATGTACTCCTTTTGTGTAATTGCTTTTTGCTATTAATGAATTTTAAAAAAAGCAGAAAAAGTCTTAAATCTTAAATAGATGCTAGTTTCAATATGTCTCCTACCCCATTTAAAATAAGACTTGGTCTGTACGGATAAAGCTCCATTGATACCCTTGAGGTAACAGCACTTAATACAAGAATAGAATCCAATCCACTTTCTATTCCGGCAATTATATCTGTATCCATTCTATCTCCAATTATTGCCGCATCTTCCGAATGCACCCCAAGCATTTGTAACCCTGTTCGCATCATAAGCGGATTAGGTTTACCTATATAATAAGCAGTTTTCCCCGTTGTTGCTTCTATTGGAGCCATAAGAGCACGGCACGCAGGAACAATACCAGTTTCAGTTGGCCCAGTTAAATCTGAATTTGTTCCAATTAGTTTTGCTCCTTTTTGTACATGCCTAACAGCATGGCAAATTCTTTCATAATTGTAGTTATCCGTTTCTCCAACAATTACATAATCAGGTTCGGTATCAGTAATTGTAATGCCTGCATTATAAAGAGCATCAAATAATCCCGAATCGCCAATTACATAAGCACTGCAATTGGGATGCTGACAGCTTAAAAATTTTGCAGTTGCAAGGGCACTGGTGTAATAATGGCTTTCATCTACATCTAACCCCATAAGCTGCAATTTATTTTGTAATTGCTTTTGTGTTCTAACACTAGAATTTGTTAAAAATAAAAACTTTTTATCTTCTTTATATAGCCACTCAACAAAATCTTTTGCACCTGGCAATAAACGATTTCCGTGATAGATTACCCCATCCATATCGCATATAAAACCTTTCTTTTCTTTTAAGTTATTCATATTTAGTCTCCTTTAATTTTTAATTATTATTTTCATTCAAACATTAACACATCATTGTAAAATTCAAATTATATTTGTATTATATTTTTGTAAATTTTAGAAAAATATCTCTTTACCACACTCTAACTTGAAATTGCTAGTCCTTTAAGAAAACAAAAAAGCAATCACTACGGTAAATTCCATAATAACTGCTTTTTATTTTCTTATCTATTCATAAAATTATAGAACATTATTGCCGCTTGTTCTCTAGT
>JAQVIB010000080.1 GCA_028695945.1 Lachnospiraceae bacterium | reverse complement strand
AATAAGTGCTATAAGGTTAGGAACAGCCATTAAACCATTAAATATGTCTGCAATATTCCAAACTGCCTCAACAGTCATGTATGGTCCTATAAATACGCACAATATGTACAACCATCTGAATGCAGGCAAAGCTGTTTTTTTGCCTTTTGAAAGATACTCAAGACATCTTTCAGAATAGTAATCCCAACCTAAAATTGTTGTAAAGGCGAAGAACACAAGGCATGCCATAAGTATAAATGACGAAATAGTTGATGAAAAAGGTAATCCTTGCTGAAAAGCGTATGTTGTAACTGCAACGCCTTTAAGCCCTTCAACCTGCCATGCCCCTGTAATTACAATAGAAAGACCTGTCATTGTACAAATTACAATTGTGTCAATAAAAGTACCTGTCATTGAAACAAGTCCCTGACGAACAGGCTCTTTTGTTTGTGCCGCCGCCGCCGCAATAGGTGCAGAACCAAGACCTGCCTCGTTAGAGAAAATACCACGAGCAATACCCTTTTGCATAGCAATTGCCATCGTTCCAACAATACCACCTGTTACAGCGGAAGGGTTAAATGCACCCTTAACAATCTGTGCAGCAGCGGCTGGAACTGCCGAAATATTTGTAACAATAAGAAGTACGCATGCAACCATATAAATTACTGCCATAAAAGGAACTATTACCTGAGATACACTGGCTATCCTTTTAATTCCTCCAATTACAACAAGTGCAGTACAAACTGTAACAATAATACCTGTTACAACAACTGCCCATGAATAATCCGTACCAAGTATACTTACTGTTGCTAAAGATTGTGGGTCAAAAAAGTTTTTAACGGCTGAAGCGATACCATTTACCTGTGTAAAAGTACCAATACCCATAAGACCAACACATAATCCGAAGAAAGCAAAAATCTTTCCAAGCCAAGACCATTTTTGCCCCATACCTCTTTCAATATAGTAGAAAGGTCCACCAAGAGCATGACCAGTCTCATCTAAAACACGGTATTTAACAGCAAGCACACCCTCTGCATACTTTGTAGCCATACCAAAAAACGCGGCCACAATCATCCAAAAAAGTGCTCCGGGACCACCTGCACATACTGCGGTAGCAACACCAACAATATTACCTGTACCAATTGTTGCTGAAAGTGCCGTACAAAGTGCACCAAAGCTTGATACCTCGCCAATGCCGTCTTCCTCATTTTGAAACATAAATTTAAGTGCTTTTGGTAAATGAATTACTTGTAAAAGCCCAAGCCTTACTGTAAGCATAATACCTACTGCAAGAATGAAAACAATAAGAGGCAAGCCCCATACCGCATCATCAATTAAAATAATTAAATCGTTAATCTGTTGAAACATTTTTCTCATCCTTTCCTGTTTCTGAGCAATATAATAAGCCGTGGGTGCTTTGCACCAACGGCTCCAGAGAAAAGACAACGTAATTTAATTTACGCTCTGTCCTTTTGCCTGAGAGATTTTCGTTTTATAAAAAACGCATTACACCTTCGGCGTCCATCTGTGGAACTCTCCAGAGAGCGGTATGTGTACATATGTTATGTTTGTATTTCTCACAAAACCATTTGTATTTCATACCAACTAAATTAAATTACCATACTTTTTTAAATTTTTCAATACAAAAATCAAAATTACGTCAAAATAATACTATTTTTGTGGACTACAGAAATTAATCTACAGAAATTAATGACTTAGTAGCGGAAATCATCATCTTTTAACTTAAATCTTGCTACAAGTTCTTTTAAAATGTTGGACTGACTCCATAGTTCTTCACTTGCCGCTGCACTTTCTTCTGCTGTAGCCGCATTATTTTGAACAACCGATGAAATTTGCTCTACTCCTTGCGTTACTTGTTCAACCGACAATGCTTGTTCGTTGGAAGCCTCTGTAATTTTATCTATCAAATCCACTGCTTCACGGGTTACCTTTGCACTTTCTTCCAAAGACTTGGCTGTATTACCTGCAATTTCAGAACCTTTTTCTACTGCAACAAGAGTTTCTTCAATTAATTTTGTTGTGCTTTGAGCCGCCTCTGCGGACTTACTTGCAAGGTTTCTTACTTCATCAGCAACAACTGCAAAACCTTTTCCAGCTGTACCCGCTCTTGCCGCCTCAACTGCAGCGTTTAATGCAAGAATGTTTGTTTGGAATGCAATGTCTTCAATAACCTTAATAATTTTAGAAATTTCAGATGATTTAGCATTTATTTCTTCCATAGCACTAACCATGCTTTTCATTTGGTCGTTACTGCTAAATATTTCTTTTTCAGCTAATTCAGCACTGCTATTTGCCAATTTTGCATTTTCAGCATTATTTTTAATTTGTGTAGATATTTCGTTAATGGTTGCCGCTAATTCCTCTATGGAACTTGCCTGCTGTGTTGCACCTTGTGAAAGAGCCTGTGCTCCGCTGGAAACTTGTTCAGAGCCACTTGCTACCTGATGAGACGCTTGGTTAATCTGCAAAATTGTACTGTTTATATTTTGTAGGAATGCATCCATATTATCTTTAATCTTTTGAAATTGACCTACATAATCTCTTTTTAGTTCAACCATTAAATCTCCTTGAGAAAGAAGCATTAAAGAGTTGGAAATCTCATCAATATATCCCTGATAATCTACCAAACTGTCCACAGTTCGGCTAAAAGCCTTCGCTAAATGCCCTACCTCATCTTGGGATTTTACATTAAGCTCAACATTGAAATTTCCTTCTGCAATTTCCTCTGCCACATCGGTAATCTTTCTAAGCGGTTTGGTAATAGACGTT
Source organism: Lachnospiraceae bacterium (assembly GCA_028695945.1). Lineage (GTDB taxonomy): Bacteria > Bacillota > Clostridia > Lachnospirales > Anaerotignaceae > UBA8514. The sequence continues at coordinate 5,892 of JAQVIB010000080.1, read as the reverse complement.
GCCGCAAAATAACTTACCACTATTACCAATAATAGAGTTACAAATCCGAATGTCGATACGGTTTTTAATGCGGAAGCTTTTCCTTCCATTAAAATTGATGTAATATTTTCTATCGGCACACCAACAAAATAGATACCAATTATCTGCTTACTACTATCAAAAATAGGTTCATATCTGGTTATGCATTTTTTACCTAAAATATCCGCCTCACCAAAATATGTATTTCCACTGGATATTTCTTGGTACACCTTCTCTGTGGAATCCAATTTTGTTCCAACTGCTCTCTTACCCTGTTCATCTAATACTGTTGTAAGAATTCTAGTATAGTCACTACCATTTTTCACAAAAAGGGTAGCAACAACACCCATCTTTTCAGATACCTCGTCTAAATACTCGTATTTTCCTTCAACAGGTTTGCCGTCCTGGCTTACCATTACACCATCTTTGTTAACTCCTATGGATCCAAATTGATGGTTAAGATATGTTTCAACAATTTCATTAGAAGAATTCAACTTATCTTCAAATTGTGTTCTTATAATTTTTTCTGTAACCCCAAATACTTCAACAAAACCAATAATTGCCGTGGACACCGAAGAAATTATTACTACTGTAAGGATAACTGCTGTAAGCTTTGCTTTTAAACTTTTCATATATGCCCTCTTTCCAAAATGTCATTTTCTTATTTAACACTTATATTAACGTATTTCAACCCACCATCCAATACTAAAAATACCAGATGGTGGATTTTGTTCTTACATAATTTTACTGATATGTTCTTCTAATTCTTTAGGTGTTACTGTTGGTGCAAACCTGCTTATTACATTTCCTTCTCTGTCTACAAGAAATTTTGTAAAATTCCATTGTATATCTGTTTTTTCTGCTGAAAAAATACCCTCAAGCTTTTTGTGTAAACCATCCATTAAACCATTGTCCGTTTCTTCAGGTTTCTGCTGCTTTAAAAACTTGTATAATGGACTAGCATTATCTCCATTAACTTCAATTTTTGCAAAGGTTTCAAATTTTGTATCGTACCTAAGTTTGCAGAAACTCACTATCTCTTCGTCAGTTCCAGGTGCTTGATTTAAAAACTGATTGCAAGGAAAGTCTAGTATTTCAAAGCCTTTATCCTTATACTGGGCATACAGCTTTTCTAAACCCTCGTATTGAGGTGTAAATCCACAGCCTGTAGCTGTATTCACTATTAACAACACTTTTCCAGCATACTCTTTTAGTGATACCTCACTGCCATCCACTTTTTTAACGCTATAATCATATATTCCCATAATCTTTTCCTCCTTTTAATTTTTGTTCTACCAAAGGGTTTAAATTATACAAACCTATGGTCAATTTTAATGTTTGTTTTGTAATTTGGAAATTCACGCTGAATTTGTGCCGAAATATCCTCCTTTAGTTTCTTACTGTTTTTCAGTTTAAATGTAACAACAATATCAAAACGAATGGTTTTTCGCTCTTCATCTATAAAAAATGCGTGCATATTAAGAATTTCAGACCAATTACTTAATATCTCTAAAACCTTTTTCCTGCTTGCAATAATTTTTTCATCAGTTGTGTTTACAGCATAAATGCCAAAGGAAAAATAAATACCAAACTTGTCCATAATTCTTTCTTGAACAGGATTTAAAATTTCTGTAACCTGTTTTACTGTATAGGTATCTTCAATTTCCACATTTACAGACCCAAGATAACGGTTTGGTCCATAATTGTGTAAAACCAAATCGTAAGCACCTTTAACCATTGGTGTTTTATTTATTTCACTGTAAATTTCATTTGCAAGGTTTTTGTCACCACGTTTTCCAATAATATCATGGAATATTTCAGTAACCAATTGAATACCAGAATATAAAATAAATCCAGAAACAATTAAACCTGCATAACCATCTATACGAAACTTTGTAAAAAGAGAAATAATAGCCGCAATTACAGTTATGGAAGTAACTGCCGCATCACCCATAGCATCTGCACTTGAAGCAATAAGTGCTGGTGAATTAGATTTTTTGCCTTGCTTTTTGTTGTACAAACTTAAAAGAATTTTAGCAAAAATGGTAATTGCCATTATTATAACTGATGCCCAAGTGAAATTAACTTCTTTAGGATTTATTATTGCCAAAACCGAAGTCTTTAGAAATTCAATTCCAACTACAATTACAATTATAGATATAATTAAACCCGTTATATACTCAATTCTGCCATGTCCATATGGGTGTTTGTCGTCTGGATCCTTTGATGCAAGCTTGGAACCAAGTATGGTTATAATTGAAGATGCTCCATCGCTTATATTATTTACGGCATCAGAAGCTATAGCAACTGAACCCGTCATACCGCTTATCAAAAGCTTTATCGCCGCAAGCAATGCGTTAACGGCAATTCCAACAATCCCTGCCTTGTAAATCATTTTTTCACGATTTTCAAACTGTTCCAAGCTAATCATCCTTCGTTTCTTAATCTATAGCAAAATATACGAATTACTTTTCTATAATTTTTCTTGCAAACTCTTTTACATTTGCAATATCCTTATTGTCAGGTTTCCCTTTATGCATCAGATTAAACTGACCACTGCAGTGAAATTCTTCATCCGCCACTTTAATTCCTTTAGCGTTCACATGTTTTTTAACTTGCCTAAAGGCACACTGATAGATAGCGGCTGTGCTAAAGGAAACGACCATTTTTACCTTTCCATCCAGACGAGCAATAAATTTTTTCACCTGTGGGTCAATCTCTGCGGCATAAACAGAACTTCCTAAAAAAAGTATATCAGTTTCTTCTGTTATAGGAACACTAATTGGCTTTGCCTCTACGCCAACTTCTTCTGCAATTGCGTCAGCCAGTTTCTTAGTATTACCTGTTTTTGTATAATATCTAACTTCAATATTCATTTTCTTTTCCTCCTTAAACTTTAAAGTATAAACGACACATCATCAATCGGTTATATTTTCTAAAACCTTATAAAGCAGTTTGTGAAGCAATTTTATGTCTTCTTTTGAAAGTGAAAGGCAATTACCCATTTTAACAGGTATTTGTGATACTTTTTCTTTCAGGTTTTCACCCTCTTCTGTAATAGTTACTATTACATTTCTCTCGTCTTCAACAGCTCGTTTCCTAGTTACCAAGCCTTGTGCTTCCATTTTTTTAAGTAAGGGTGTTAATGTTCCAGAATCCAGGTACAATTCCTCTCCTAAAGATTTCACATTTACACTCTTTTTTCCCCATAACATCATCATAGCAATGTACTGTGTATATGTAAGCCCTACTTTATCCAGTAACGGCTTATACTTTTTTATTACTTCCCTTGAACAGGCATATAAAGGAAAACAAAGTTGGTTTTTTAATTTTAAAGCCTCGTTATTCATATTTTTTCTCCCAAATAAGTTACTTTTACTTCAGAAAATTAAATTTTACTAATTTAAATTGATTACAATACAATTATATTTAATACTATTGTGCTTGTCAATACTTTTTTTGCATTATTTAGTAATTAAAAAGTGAAACCCATGGCAATAGGATTACCAAAGATTTCACTTCTTGAATTTATATTTTATTTAATTTTCAAACTGTAGTAATTTCCTATAGTTATCATTCACCCATGAATAATTTAATGTCATCTTCAACTGTTCCAACGCCTGCAATTCCAAACTTCTCAACAAGAACTTTTGCTACATTAGGGGATAAGAAGCCTGGTAATGTTGGTCCAAGATGAATGTTCTTTACTCCTAAGGAAAGCAAAGCAAGTAAAACGATTACTGCTTTTTGCTCGTACCAAGCAATGTTGTATGCAATAGGAAGTTCATTTACATCGTCAAGACCGAATACTTCTTTTAATTTCAATGCAATTACAGCAAGTGAATAAGAATCGTTACACTGACCTGCATCAAGCACTCTTGGAATTCCGCCTATGTCGCCAAGGTTAAGTTTATTGTAACGATATTTTGCACAGCCAGCAGTAAGAATAACGGTATCTTTAGGTAACTTTTCTGCAAATGAAGTGTAGTATTCACGTGATTTCATTCTGCCATCACAGCCAGCCATTACAAAGAATTTTTTAATAGCACCAGATTTAACTGCTTCAACCACTTTATCTGCAAGGGCTATTACTTGGTTATGAGCAAAGCCACCAACTATATTACCTGTTTCAATTTCCACAGGAGGTTTACATTTTTTAGCCATTTCAATAATTGCAGTGAAATCTTTTTTGCCGTTTTCGTCCGGAACTATATGTGAACATCCTGGGTATCCAGATGCACCTGAAGTAAATATTCTTCCTCTAATTTCTTCACTTCTTGGCGGAACAATACAATTTGTTGTAAATAGAATTGGACCATTAAAGGTTTCAAACTCTGTAATTTGCTGCCACCATGAACCACCATAGTTTCCTGCAAAGTTATCATATTTTTTAAATGCAGGGTAATAATGTGCAGGAAGCATTTCGCTATGTGTATACACATCTACACCTGTGCCTTGTGTCTGCTCAAGTAACTGCTCTAAGTCTGTAAGGTCATGACCAGAAATTAATATTGCAGGATTTTTTCTTACACCAATATTAACACTTGTAATTTCTGGGTTACCATATTTTGAAGTATTTGCTTCATCAAGAAGTGCCATAGCACTTACTCCATGCTCTCCAGTTTTTAATGTAAGGGCAACAAGGTCATCGGCTGTTAAAGAATCATCCATTGTAGCTGCAAGTGCTTTATATATAAATGCATTAATATCAAGGTTTTCTTTGCCTATGTTAAGGGCATGATGTGTATATGCTGCCATTCCTTTTAAGCCGTAGATAATCATTTCTCTAAGGGAACGAACATCTTCATTCTCTGTTGAAAGGACTCCAACTTTTGCTGCTTTTTCCAACATGGAAGCTCGGTCTGTTACTTCAAACTCTGCCGCATCGCTAAGCTTAACGCCAGAAACCTGTTTTTTCAACTGGTTTCTCAAATCAATCATCTTAACAATTTGCTTTTCTATTGCATCCTCATCAAAATTAGCATTTGTAATAGTTATAAAAAGACTCTTTAAAACCTGATGGTTTACTTCACTGATGGATTTTGCATCAATTTCACCTTTTACAACTACATCGGCAATCCCTTTTGTAACATAAACAAGCAAATCTTGTAATTTTGCTACCACTTCATTTTTTCCACAAACACCTTTAATTTCACAACCTGTACCTTTTGCAGTTTCTTGACATTGAAAACAGAACATACTCATAATTCATAACCTCCTTTTAATGGTTTCACTCTTTAACGGGTTCAAACTCGTCCTTGCCCACTGAACAAATAGGGCATACCCAATCCTCAGGAATGTTCTCAAAAGGTGTTCCTGGTGCAATTCCACTATCAGGGTCACCCTGTTCAGGATCATAAATATATCCACAAGGGATACATATATATTTTACAATAATTTTCCTCCTAAATAAACAATAATTTTATTATTTTTCAGGTGCAGGTGCTTTTACAACAATAAGTTCCAACACCTCATCTGACAAATTTTTTACATTCATTTTTGTGTTAACTGGAATTTTAAGAACTGTACCGTTATGGTATTCGTTTATCCCTTGTTCATTAAGCCCAATGGATAGCTTTCCCCTTACAACAGTCATATAAACATTTGAATTTGAAAAATGCTCTGGCAATCCTTCATTTTTATTGAAAACCATATGAATATAGTGAATATTTTCATCTTGAATTACCCGTTCAACTGCTTTTTCGTTTCCTGTTGATATTTTATATATCTCCTCAATCATTAATAAACCTCCTTTTAAATAGCTACCTTAGTATTATTTTTGTTTTAAGATTTTATCCCTCAATTAAGTATGAACAGATTATACTTTAATTCAACTTTCATGTATGTTGTATTTACAACAAAATTTGAATTATT
>JAQVIB010000079.1 GCA_028695945.1 Lachnospiraceae bacterium | reverse complement strand
AATACAGTTAAAGCCATGACCTGTAAGAAGTGTTGCTAAACCAGAGCCTATAACGCCAGCACCGTATACTGCAATTTTTTCCATATTGATTTCCCCCTCACATTTTAAGTTCCATTAGTTTTAAACGGCATTTTTAACTTATACAAAATTGCAAGCACGCATTATGGCGGATTCAGTAAATCCAAGTGCTTCGGACTTTGTAACCTTGCCATTGCAGCACTCCAAAACCATATTTAGCAAAGACTTTGCCATCTCTGTAGGAGTTTGCTCGTGGAATACCACAGGGCTTACGTCAAAATCTATATTATCTTCCATCAACTGATAGGTCTCACGGTTTCCTGTTATTTTTATTACAGGAGCAATAGGGCTTCCCAGTGGAGTGCCACGACCGGTAGAAAAGACACATATCTGCGCACCGCCAGCAATCATACCTGCAATGGAAGAAGCGTCATTACCAGGCGTATCCATAATAATTAGCCCTTTGTCTGCAGAATTAATTTGCTTTCCATAATCGTATACGGCATTAACCATAGTACTACCGCCCTTGCGAATACAGCCCAAAGACTTTTCCTCTAACGTGGTTAACCCACCCTCAATATTTCCAGGGGTTGGATTTCCATAGCGAACGTCTTCGTTATTATTGATGAAGTGCTGTTCATAGCGGGCAACAATTTCCAAAATACGGTCATGAACTTCTTGATTTTTTGCACGTGCCGCAAGAATTTGTTCTGCACCCACAAACTCAGTAGTCTCGCTTAGTATTGAAGTAGCGCCCTGTGCTACAAGAAGGTCGCTAAGACCACCAATAACTGGGTTTGCAGCGATACCCGAGGTAGGGTCGGAACCACCACACTCGGTGCCAAGAATTAGTTCAGTAATGGGACAAGCCTCTTTTTGCAATGAACTTGCCTCCATAACCATTTTACGTGCCTCACGAACTGCTTTTTCAATTAGCTTAATAGTACCGCCATCTCGGCGAATAATGAAGGACACCAACGGCTTATTTGTGCGTTTCTTAATTTCATCTTCAATAAGGTTGCACTGACAGGTTTCGCAACCATTGGCCACCACAATTGTACCATATACATTGGGGTTTGCGGCAAAACCAGCCAAAACATCCATGGTGTATCGCATATCGGAAGGCACCTGAGAGCAGCCAAGCTGATTGGTAAAAGTCACTGCACCCTCTACCTGATTTGCAACCATACGTGCGGTATCGGTTGAACAAATGCTAGCCGGAAGAATTAAAACATAGTTACGAATGCCCACACGGCCGTCTGGCCTTTTATAACCATTAAAAGTAATCATTTATGTGCCTACTTTTTTGCGGTACTTTTTACATTGTGAATGTGAACATGCTGACCAACTTCAATATCAGATATTGCCTCGCCAATAATATTATTGTATTTGTGAACTACTTCACCTTTTCTAATGTTGCGTAGTGCAATTTTGTGATAAATAGGAATTGCCTCTTTTGCAATGATTATTTGTCCATCAGCATAAACAATTTTATCACCAGTTGCAATTGCCTGTGTTACTACAGCTACATCGTCTTTGTTATGTATTAGCAATGCATTTTCCATCATTTCAACCCTCCATTTTCTGTTTTCTAACCTAAGCGCACTTTGTACATTTATCATAATACAAAAGGACCTGCAAAAGCAAGTTTTTAGAAGATATGTACTGGAAGGTTGCTAATCTCGAGGTACTTGCACCTCGTAAGGAACATTGTTCTTTGCGTTTACCCATTACCCATGACTTGACCTCTGTTACGTATTTATGCAATAAGGCTTTATTTCTATATAAAGGAGAAGTAGCAGAGATGATTAAAGTAGAGAATATTTCCCAAACACAAAATAGCTATGCGAAAACCCTATTAAAAACTATTATTCCCACATAGGATGTTTTTGTGATAAAAAAATGAAATTATATATGAAGTGCGAAAATTAAAGAAAATGGGCATAACAAGAAGTGAAAGCGGCTTCCTGTTATGCCCGTTTTTATTATAAGTATAAAAAACAGTAAACTAATTAGGCGTTAAAGTATGTATTTTTTCACTAATAACTGCCAAAACATATATATTTTCTTCAATTCCTGCAAATTTTCGTTCCACGCCATAGGAAACATCACCCTTTGTTTTTATTATCCCGTAGTCCTTTAAAATATGTAGGAAATCCTTTTCAGACCTTGAAATTATAGGGTTTTCCTTTAAAAAATGTGAGTAGAATTTATTAAATTCTAAGTAGTAACAAGGCTCTCTTTCACCTCTTTTTTCAATACCTTCAAAGTAAAAGTAATCTGGCGCTATTGTTTTATCTATAAATATAGAAACTACATAGGCTTTGAAACTTTCTAGTACCATATCTTTAGAAATTGGTATATTTACTGAATCTGTAGCTCTTGCTTTAAATACTTCAAAACACAGTTTTTCAAGCTTTTTTGAAAAACCGTCAAGCTCATTTAAACTTAAAAATACGAAAAAATATGCCATTGCATTTAGGTATAATAAGTATTGGTTTTCTATATTCCTATCCAAATTGTCAAGCTCCGAAAATGCAATTAGAATTTCACTTGCCGTTCGTCCAATTAATTTTTCTGTTTCGTTCAATTCTTCTCTCCAATAAATATCATTTTTAAGATTATAGATAAATAGTATGAATTCTAATAACAGCCTATTAATTGCAATTTTTAAGTCAGTTATTTCAGCTATCTTTGTTGAATTTGGGAAGTCTTTAATGTTAGAAATATCAACGGTAATAAATTGGGTTATTTGAACATCTTTATTTGTAACAAATACGGGGAAATAATTTATGTTGTCTTCAATTGTGTCACGTATAATTTTTACAAAGGCATTATTTATTCGCTTATTAAAGCCTAATTTATCTTCAATTAGAAAAGTGATATCAGAATATAGATAGTAGTCACTTAGGTTATTGAATACACTGTTATAATCTATAGACGTCTTTTTGTTTATTGTATTTGCACGCTTTGCATCAAAAGAATGCATGTTGCAGAAAATATTTGCAACAACTTTAGGTGAAATTTTATTGTTTATTCCGCATATACAAATAGGTAATCTCTCCTCAAATAAATTTGTATTAAAAAAACGATATGTTAACGCCAATATGTCATAAGATAATAGAATACATAAATCTGGATTTTTTTGTAGCACAGGCATTATTATTTCAAGAGACTGATTCATTAGGTCTCTTTTTTCATTTTTTGAAGAGGTACCATTGCAATAGTCTGAATCAGCAACCTTATAAAGGTCATAATCCTGAACTATTTTATTAAATTCATAACCTTTTATTTCAAAAAGAGTTGAATTTAGAGGGTTTAATGAGCCTTGGCATTGGTGGGTGACGCCACTGAAAATAACACTATTGGTAATGTCAACATCCCACCCAATTTTACATCGACGACTAAATTTAGATAGCTTATTTTCAATAATAAACGTAATATAGTGTTTTGTAATCGTTTTCAAAGTATGAATATCATTTATTGAATCTTTGCTTATATTTTTAATAAAGGAAGTAACAAGGTTGTATTCAGTAAAATTAAATCTAAAAGTATCTTTGGAAACAAAAATATTACCTATTTGAAACAACTCTGCATCAAAATTGGCATCAATATCAAATTGGAATGAAACTATATAATTATTTTTTAATGAATATATTGCAGTGATTTCTATAAAACAGGAAGATACTTTTTTATGTCCATTTAATACAGAAACCTCGTCATCTTCATCATCATAATATACGTCATACTTTAATCCATTAAATTGGCAATATTCGTTAAATTCATTGTAGTATTTTCCTCTTTGAGCCACCATATTAATCTCCTTTTTCAATTTTAAGCTTGTAGGCTATGTGGGAATAATAGCTAATTTTACAAACCAGATAAAATCATTGTCAGATAAAATCATTGTATCAAAGTTTTGCCAATATTCAAATATAAATGATAAAAAGATGAAAAGATAACATATATGAAAATACCTATATTACTGGATTTTCGTCAATTATGGTATATCTGTCTTTATTAATATATAGTTACGGCACTAATAATTTTTTATTATCTTTAGATAGCTAATTAAGGATAAGGGATTTTAAAAACCATGAAGCAATGAAATTTTATAGTTTAATATATAGATAGCGGTGTTAGTAGAAAAACTATTTTTATTACGGCTTTTTTATTACCATTCTATGGCATAATTACATCTAATGATGTCCGCACCCCATCAATTATTTTTTTATGTGTAAGGAACACAAATGTAAATTAATTATAGTTTCTTATTATATAAAAAGTAGTTTATGAGGAGGAATTTAAAATGGAAAAAAATTTTTCGTTACACACAGTAGAGCTTACAAGAAATATCACTTGGAATGAGAGTCAGGAGATTGTGAAGATGATTAGAGGTGAATTCAAGAATTATACCAAAAGAGGGAATGAATACCACTGCTATTTGAAACACCCTGGTATTCGAATGGTTCTTCAGTTTAGAAGAGATGCGCCAATAGAAATGAGGGTAATTATTAATTTGAATGCTGTAAATGGAGGTGATGGTAACATACTTTTCAACCCTAAGTTTCAAAATTTAAGTTCGGTCTTTTTAGCAACGGACATAGCTCTTGAAGAAGAAAATTTGAATTTATGCCTTAGTCAATTTAAAGTTGGCCGTGTTGACTTTACGGTAGATATACAAATGGATAGTGATGAAGAAGTTATGGCGTATATAGCATTGGCGAAAAGAAAAGGTCTAGACAAAAACTATAGAAATAAATATAAACCAGGCTCAAAAAATATTATTTTTGAAAATTCCTTCGATGCAGTATCAAAAAGCACTGAGTTCACGCTTTATAACAAATATAGGCAATTGCTGGACATTGGTTATTCGGAGGAAGAAGCAAGTTATAAGTTTGGTACACTTAGAATGGAAGTGAAGCTATGCCACTATATCTTACGAGGGCAAATTAGGGGAATGTGCAAGGAAAACAATATTAGTGAAATTGGTTGCATATGCGAAATGATTGAAAACAGTGAAAATGTTTTAAAGAAATATGCCAAAAAGTTTTTAACTGATGGAACGTTCTACAGGTATAAAAATGCTATTAAAAAGATTGAAGCATTAAATATTAAGGACCAATATAAGAAAATTGCAGTATCTATAATAAGTCAAACATCCATCCATCATAATCTGAGATTAGCTCAGAAAATTCTGGTGAATGAAAAAATTGCAAAGGAAAGCCAAATTAAAAAAGTTTTGCAAATTCTTTATTTGAATGACATTAATCCCATTACACTAGGTGAAAGAAGTAGGTTCAATGAACTGCCCAGTTTGCTGTCTTTAATTAATGAGCAACAGTAAAATCATAATTTTTGTACAGATATTATACATATAGATAAAAAAATATTACGAGGTATACAAACAATTAAAAAAATTAAGGAGATGATATTTATGGAAAATATGTACAAAAATTATGAAGAGTTGCCGCTTGTATTAAACGCACAGGCAGTAAGCAGTGTTTTGGGAATATCCAGAACAAATGCCTACGCATTATTTAACAGACAGGATTTCCCTACAATAAGAATAGGCAGTAGAAAAATGGTTGCCCGCGACAAGTTTATAGAGTGGATTGGAAATGCCTCTCAAACTATAAATTAGGGGGAATTACAATGAGTAGAAGAGGTACAAATGAGGGTAGTATAAGAAAAAGAAGTGACGGACGATATGAGGTTCGTATTACAACTGGCATAGATTACAAAACCGGAAAGCCCAAAAGGGCTTCTTTTTATGCAGCAAATAAAGAAGGTGCAAAAGCAATATTGCAAAAGGAAATCTATAAAACAAGGTTTCTGCAAACCAACGACACTGGAACTGTTACACTGGGGCAATGGCTGGATGAATGGTTGGAGATGTATATGAAAAATTCTTTAAAGCAATCCACATTTATTAGTTATAGGGGCTATATTAAAAACCACTTTAATGGAATTTCTGATATAAAACTAAAGGAACTTACAATCAAAGTAATTCAAGGGCTGTATAACTATAAATACGAAGTGGAAAAATTGTCGCCCAAAACCATTAAAAATATGAATAACTGCTTACATAAGGCGTTGTCCCAGGCTCAAAAGGAGGGATTGATTTTAAACAATCCCTGCGACGGAGCACATATCCCCAGAGGTGAATATAAGGAAATTGAAATATTCACACTGGAGGAGCAGAAAAAGCTTGTACAAGAGAGCTATCGCCACCGTTATGGGCTGTTTATAAGGCTGGTTTTTGTAACTGGGCTTAGAATAGGAGAGCTGGTGGGATTGCAATGGCAGGATATAGATTTTATCAACTCCTGCATTTCAGTAAAAAGAACACTAAACCGACTTAATACATATTCCGGTGAGAAAAAAACAGAAATTGTTTTGGATACCCCAAAAAGTAAAAATTCAGTACGTGTTATACCAATTTCCGCTGGTGCACTGGATGACCTTAAGAAATGGAAAGGTGTTCAGCAAAAGGATAAGGAATTGGCATCAGTGGCATATACGGACAGCGGATTTGTTGTTACCAATGAATTGGGAAGTTATATTGAGCCTAAAACCTTTCGTGATTATTATCATAAAATGCTTGAAAAAGCAGGATTAAAGAGGTTTACATTTCATGCACTAAGGCATACTTTTGCCACAAGGGCAACGGAAAGAGGTATGGATTCCAAAACATTATCTGTAATTATGGGTCATTATTCCGTGGCATTTACCTTGGACACCTATACCCATGTTTTAAGCAGCCATAAAAAAGAAGAAATTAAAGTAATGGACGATTTATATTCATTGGGAATGTGTAAAAGGTCAGAAAAACTGATGTATCCCATTATTGTGGAGAAAAATGAGGATGGGTATAGCCTAACTTCCCCAGACCTTGAAGAAATGACAATTAATGTACATGATTTAGAGACTGGAGTGGAAAAAATTAAAGACTTATTAAAGGAAAAGAGCAATGATTTATATATACCAGAGCCGTCTAAAATAGAAGATTTAAAGGTTCCCAATAGCGGATGGGTAATGTTTGTATCTGCTTTTCAAGTAGAAGAGTAATAATTGCCTATAATATGTGCAATTAAGAAAAATTAAGAACTAAAGTTGAATTGGTACTAAAAAAATAAAGTTCCCCACTTATTAGATGTTTTAGGTCTGATAAGTGGGGAACTTTAGTATCAGTAGGTAATATGTATTATGCTATTTTCTACCATAGCTATTGATTTTTTTGTGGTTAATGGTTATGCTTAATTTAAGTATTCCAATATGGGAATATTGATTATGAAATTGGTTGTCTGAATGGAAAGGATTATATGAAAAAGATAGATAACTTTTTGAAAGCGATTATTCGCCTCAATGAAGCAATTGCAGTATATAATGCAAATCCAAATAATACAGTTATTCGAGATGGCGTTATTCAGAGATTTGAATTTACGTTTGAACTTTCGTGGAAGGCAATAAAAGAATATTTAGTTGATCAAGGTATGGAAAAGGAATTACAATTTCCAAAGCAGGTTTTAAAAACAGCCTACGAAAGCTACATAATATCAGATGAAAATATATGGCTTGAGATGGTTGATGCTCGTAATGCAACGTCACTTATATACGACGATAATACTGCAGGCAAAATTGCGGAAAATATATGCTCTCGCTTTATTGTTCAACTTATGGCACTATCGAAATATTTTAAAGACCATTGCTAGGATTAGAAACTAATTTAGATGCTACAAATAATAGTCGGATTTTTGGACATAGGTTGAATTTAGGATAAAATCAGGGTATACTCATTATAAAGACATTTATATTTAGCTGTTTAAATAAATTGAAAAATCATACTTATGATTTAATAACAACAAGTATATTTTATTTGGGGTGATGTTATGGGTAAAGCAATTTATACGACTGATGAAATAATTAAAACTTTAGAACCAATTTTTTATACCAATGGAGTACGCAAGGCGGTTTTGTTTGGGTCGTACAGCAGTGGAATGGCAACGGAAAATAGTGACGTTGACATACTTGTTGATAGTGGTTTAAAAGGAATAGCATTTTTTGGTTTGTTGGAAGATGTTTCAGAAGCTTTGGATGATAATGTTGACTTGATTGATATAACGCAAGTAATACCTGATTCTAAAGTAGAGGAAGAAATAAATAGAAATGGGATTGTTATTTATGAGAGATAAGGATAAAATTGTTTTAAATAAAGTTATTGAAAGAATTGATAGCGTACTTGCATATTGCAAAAATTGTGACTATGAGGCATTTGAAGCCAATACAATGCTGCTTGAAGCGTGTGTATTTAATATCCTCAAATAGGTGAACTATCTAAGCAAAGCATTAGTGATGAATTTAAGGAAGATTATAATAACATTCCATGGAAACAACTCAACGGTATGAGGAATAGAATAGTCCATGGTTATGAGGGAATAAAGCTAAATATTGTTTGGGATACCATTAATGAAAATTTTCCTGATTTAAAAGAACAGCTAATTAAAATACGGGGGAAATTATAGAGTGTAAATTTGCTTTAACTATATCAAGAAAAATACGTGGAAAAAAGCTCCGCTTAACTTTGACTAGTTAAGCGGAATTTAATCAAACTGAGGTAAAATACTTTTTGAGGTTACTTACTTAGGTTATTATAAATGTTTTAGGCTTGTAAAGCA
>JAQVIB010000078.1 GCA_028695945.1 Lachnospiraceae bacterium | reverse complement strand
ATCTCACCAGAGGAGGCACTTGATGGCCTTAAAGAGGAGTGGGAAGCAGATGATATTCTTGATGGACTTGATGGAGATAATAATCCACTTTCCCATTCGTTTGAAGTAGCACTTGAGGGAATCGAGTATCAAACTGATGTGCTTAAAGGTATTGAAGGTGTGGCGGGAATTAGAAATGTTCGCCATGCTCAAACAGAAACTGAAATACTGCTTAAGCTTAACAAAGTTTTTAGCATTGTTGGCGTGGCTATTGTTACAGTGCTTGCTATTATTTCAGTGGTTATTATTATGAATACAATTAAAATTTCTGTTTACACAAGGCGTACAGAGATTAATATTATGAAATATGTTGGTGCAACAGACTGGTTTATTAGGTGGCCGTTTATTATTGAGGGCGTTCTTATTGGCTTACTTGGTGCATCTATACCAATGGCTGTTTCATGGCCACTATATACGAAGATTGTTCATCTTATATATCAGTACTTCCCTGTTGTACAGAACATTGCAACATTATTAGATGGTTACGTTATATTTTCTAAACTTATACCAGTTTCACTTATTGTTGGTGCTTTGCTTGGTATGTTTGGAAGTGTATCTTCTATACGTAAACATTTGAGAGTGTAGGAGGGAAGAAAATGAAAAGATTAGCAGCGATTATTCTAACATTTGTAATTACTTTTTCTGCCTATACAGTTGTTACGCCTGAAAATATTGTGTATGCAAAAACCCTTTCACAGCTACAGGCGGAACAAAAAGCACTGAAAAAAAAGCAGGAATCCGCAAAGTCTGCGTTGGCGTCAGCTAAAGATAACAAAGAGAAGATGTCAGCTGAAATTGAGGAGTTGGACTCTCAGCTAGAAATTGCACAAAATGAACTTGAACTTGTTGAGAAACAACTTAGTGATACTGAAGTTAAGCTTAATGAGGCCGAAGTTGAATTTGCGGCGGCAAGCGAAGCAAGCAAGCAACAGTTGGAAATTTTTAGCAAGAGAGTTAAGTATATTTATGAAAACGGCTCTGTAGGATACCTAAAGGTACTATTTAAGAGCAAAAACATGAACGATTTTCTTACAAGGCTTCAATACGTTAATGATATAATGACATATGATAACGAAACTTTGGACAGACTTAAAAAATATGAAGTGATAATGAAAACAAAGACAGAAGAGATTGCAGAAGAAAAGGCGGCAGTTGAAATTTTGGTGGCAGACCAGCAAGTAAAAAATGCCGCACTTTCAAGTAAAATAGGCGAAAAAGAAGCTTTATATAAAAAGTATCAGCAAGATGAAGCTACTTACACAGACGTTATTGCCAGTACACAAGAGGCTAGTAATGAGGTGCAAAGGCTTATCAATTCTGCAGTTTCGACTCAAAATAAAAATGGTTCATCATCTTATAAAGCAAACTACACTGGTGGTCAGTTACAGTGGCCTGTACAGGCAGAAGTTACATATCCAGCGGTTACGGTAACCGCCCAAAACCTATTGGTAGTGGCTATGAATTTCATACAGGTTATGACATACCTGCTCCTTATGGCTCAAATATTGTTGCGGCAGAGGCAGGAACTGTTATAACAGCCAGCTATGTGCGAGGATATGGCTATACTGTAATTATTAACCACGGAAATGGTCTTACAACTCTTTATGGGCATAATTCCAGCCTTGTGGTAAGCGTTGGACAAACTGTAACACGTGGACAGGTAATTGCAAAGGCAGGAAGCACTGGTAACTCAACAGGAAATCACTGTCATTTTGAAGTAAGAGTAAATGGCTCTCATGTTAGTCCTAAAGGATACTTAGGAGTCTAGAAATATTAATTAAGACCTTGGGAATGATAGGTTGTCTTACACCTATAAAGACATACTATCGTCCAAGGTCTTTATTGTTCACAAAAACTTAAACAAATTTGTTGATTATGGTGTATACTAATTTTAGAATTAAGTTAATACAATAATAGTATCATCATTTAAGGAGCGTTAATAATGAACCGAAAAACTTTTTTTAGCGGTGTTGCAACTGGAGTTGCGGCTTCTGTTATGTCATTTGCAATACTCAACACTGCTGCAGGTGCAATAAGTGCAAAAACTAGGCAGGATTTTTCTGTGGAGGACAAAATTAACTACATATCTCAGTTGCTTAACAGCCATTATGTAGAGGATGTAGACAATGATGCACTTAAGGATGGACTATTCTATGGCATGGTGGATAGTATAGGTGACCCATATACCACGTATCTTTCAGCTGAACAAGTTAAAAGTTTCATGGAAAGTACAGAGGGTTCTTTTTACGGTATTGGGGTAAACGTAATTACCAATAAAGCAGATGGGTCACTGATGGTTATTTCACCAATACCAGGTACACCTGCAGAAAAAGCGGGAATGCTTCCAGGGGATGTTATTAAAAAGGTTAACGAAAAACCTATTAGTGGTATGGATAGCACAGAAGCCATTTCAATGATAAAAGGATCTAAAGGTACAGAGGTTAAAATAACAGTATACCGTGAAAGCGAAAATAAAGATGTTGAATTTAATATAGTTAGAAATGTTATAGATGTTCCGTCTGTAGCTGGAGAAATGCTTGAGGATAAGATAGCTTATATTAGGCTAAGCGGTTTTAAAAACAACACTTATGAACAGTTTATTAAAGAGTATGATGATTTAATGGGTAAGGGTGCTAAAGGTCTTATTATAGATGTGCGTGATAACCCAGGTGGAGTGCTTAACATTGTAGAAAAAATAGCTGATAAGCTTGTTCCAGAGGGAACTTTGGTTTACACAATAGATAAAGAAGGAAAACGAGTGGATTATACTTCTGATGCGGAAAGCATAAAGGTCCCACTTTGTATACTGGTTAACGGGAATAGTGCAAGTGCTTCGGAAATTTTGGCAGGAGCAGTGCAGGATACTGGAACAGGAACTTTGGTTGGTACGCAAACATTTGGTAAGGGCTTGGTTCAAAATATTTATTCAATTCCTGATGGTTCGGCGGTGAAAGTAACAATACAGAAATATTATACACCTCGTGGTGTATGTATTCAAGGTGAGGGAATTACACCTGACTATGTTGTTGAACTTCCAGAAGAGCTAAAGAAGGCACTGATAATTACCCATGACCAGGATACTCAGCTTAAAAAAGCAATAGAAGTAGTTAAAGGCAAAAAATAATATATAACATGAAAGCAGAGATTTTACAAACCTCTGCTTTTTAATTGCGTATTATTAGAAATAAGCTAGGAAAACTATTTATAATGAGTTTTAAATATAGACTTGTATTTGAAAATTTGGTATTATAATGTAGTTATGTTTTATTAATATAAAAATTCAAATTTGAAAGGAAAAACCTAATGGATATACTACTTAATTTACTTATTAGAGTTCCATGTATAATTTTTGCTACTACTCTGCATGAATTTGTGCGTGCGGCGGTATCCACTGCATTGGGTGATAAGAAGCCTAAAAATGATGGAAGGTTGACAATTAACCCAGTTAAGCATTTTGAACCCATTGGATTTATACTTCTTCTTGCAACGGGTTTTGGTTGGGGGCAGCCTGTGCAGACGAATGGTCTATTTTACAAAAACAGAAAAAGAGATACACTGATTACAGCCGTTTGCCCTTCGGTTGCCAACATTTTGGCAGCAATATTATTTGCATTTTTGTTAAGAGTTATATCTGCCGAATCTACAATTCTAAACATTATTCTTTTAGGACTTATTCAGTTTAATGTTTCCCTTGCGGTGTATAACATTGTCCCAATAACACCCATGGATGGGTTGAAGGTGATGAGTGCAGTTATGCCTTCCAACACTTATTTTAGTTACATTCAGTATGAAAAAATAATACAAATGATATTTCTTTTGCTTTTATTTTTGGGGTATACCAATGCTATTTTTTCACCGATAATTAGCACGATCATGGGTATTTTAAGTTTATAAAGTGAAAGGAACATTTTTAATGGAAATCACCTTACAGTTGGAGAATTTTCAAGGCCCAATGAGCCTTTTGTACCATTTAATTGAAAAAAATAAAATAGACATTTATGATATACCTATATTTGAGATTACTAACCAATATCTGGCAATAGTTGAAGATGCTCAAAAGAGAAGTATGGATGTAATGAGTGAGTTTTTACTTATGGCGGCTAATTTGTTAGAGATTAAATCTCGGATGCTTTTGCCAAAGGCTAAAAATGAAGATAGTGAGAATGAAATTGACCCACGAGCGGAGTTAGTTTCAAAGCTTATTGAATACAAACGGTTTAAAAATGTTACAGAGGAATTTAAGGAAAGAGAAGAAGCGGCATCTCAGGTTTTATACAAGGAGGCTGACCCATCACTGAGTATTTTTAAGCAGGAAGAAGTAGTAGAAATTGAAGACTTTTTAGATGGTGTTTCTTTTGATGACATATATAAGGCTTTTCAGGAAGTTTTGAGACGCAAAGAAAAAAAGGTAGATAGAGTTAGAAGTAGCTTTAAATCTGTGGAGAGAGACTTATACACAGTGGAAGAAAAAATATCTTATATAAAAGATTTAATTATAATTTCTACTAAGATTAGGTTTTGGGAAATATTTAGAGAAAATGTTCGAAAAACTGAGATAGTGGTTACATTTATGGCTTTGTTGGAATGTATAAAAATGAAGATTGTAAGTATTAGCCAAGACGGGGCATTTAATGAAATAGTGATTACTAAATATATTGGAAGTGAAATAAATGAAGCTTAATGAACTAGAAGCAGTAATTGAAGCAGTTTTATTTGTATCTGGTGAGGCGGTAAGTTTGGCGGTTATTGCTGATGCCATAAGCATGGATAAGGCAACAACAAAAGCAATTATTAATGCACTTGCAGACAAGTACAGTGATGAAAAACGTGGAATACATATTGTTGAACTAGACGGAGAATACCAAATGTGTACGGCGGCACACTGTTTTGATTACATAAGAAGTATTTATAAATCAACAAAGCGTCAGGGACTTACACAAAGCTTGCTTGAAACTCTTGCAATTATTGCCTACAAGCAACCTGTAACAAAAGGGCAGATTGAAGAGATAAGAGGAGTTAATGCTGACCATGCTGTAAACAAGCTTGTTGAAAGAGGTCTTGTTTGCGAGGTTGGACGGCAGGATGCACCCGGACGACCAATTTTGTTTGGCACAACAAAGGAATTTTTAAGATATTTTGGCTTTGCATCTACAAAAGAATTGCCTCAGCTTGATGAAAATATTGTCCATAATAGCCTTGATGCTGCAAAAATAGAAGAATAGACAAGGAATAAGCCTGTATTTTTAGAAATGAATGCAGGTTTTATTTTTTAAGCCTAATTAACAAAAAACTTTGGAGGAATGAGCGTGGCAAATTTAGATAAATTAAAAGAATTGGAAATGCAATTTGACAAAGACTTGATTGCCAGATGCAAAGCAGCACAAAAAGAGTGCGGGCATAATTCTGCTAGATTTATTCAAGCAATTGAACGTTGGGGCGGTGTAGCAACGGCAAAGGAATTAATAAAAAAAAGTAAGTTATCTGATGGATTTTTAGCACTTGAATTAAAAGGCAGATTAGATTTAACAATGGAGGCTACTGTTGTAGACAAAAAATTTACACAACTTTTTACAGATGAAGAGGTTAACTATTGTTTTGAAGTTTTATGCGAGAGTGGATACTACCAATAATTATTAGGTGCAGTTTTGTATATAAATGTGAATGTGGTAAATATATATTTAAACTGATGTTTCAATTTATATTAGATATAGGCATGAATAAAAAATACATTTTAAGACAAAACGCAGTGTAAAAAAATAAAAATAGAGCAGTCACTTAATTCAGTGAATGCTCTGTATTTTTACAGGTCACTAGCGATAAATCCGCCCTTAACACCCCAATTTTCTGCAGGTTGTTCGTTAAGAAAGATAAACACATTTTCCCTTTTAAAAAGTGTTTTCTCCTCTATTGCAGTAACTATAGACTTATAAAGGTCACGTTTAAAGTTTGTTTCTCGGCCTTTAATTAGTTGAATTTCTATAAAAATTTCGTATGGGTCGTTAAGTTCAAATAAGTCTTGGTCATAGCGGGTAACCTTTATGTTACGGTCGGTAGATTTAAGGTTAAAAGCATTTCTGACCTCTTCCATTACAATGTTTTTAACAGAAACCGCAGTTTCAATCT
Source organism: Lachnospiraceae bacterium (assembly GCA_028695945.1). GTDB lineage: Bacteria > Bacillota > Clostridia > Lachnospirales > Anaerotignaceae > UBA8514. Next base: position 2,551 of record JAQVIB010000078.1, on the reverse strand, counting down.
TCCATTTGTTCCCCATTTCTATTGTAATTACAGGCATACCAAGCACCTCCTCTTTGAAATATATTTTATAACAAATTTTATATTACGTCCAGAGTTTGACAAAATTGTCATGTACTTTTAACATTTAACTTGCCAGTAAAAAAGGATTTAACAAAAAAATGTAGTATTATACATATATAGGTTATATGTTTGCAGAAGGGAGGTTTTACTATGGAATTAAGAATTGAACAGGAGGAACAGGAGTTTAAGCTTCTTAGTCAGTTTGCGGCAAAAAGCAGACTTTCTAAGGGAAGAGAACGTTTTGAGGATAAATGCGATATTAGAACGGATTTTCAGCGTGACCGTGACAGGATTCTTCATTGTAAAGCCTTCAGACGACTTAAGCACAAAACACAGGTTTTTATTTCACCAGAGGGTGACCACTACAGAACACGTCTTACCCACACACTTGAGGTTTCTCAGATAGCACGAACTATTGCACGGGCACTTCATCTTAATGAAGATTTAACTGAGGCAATAGCGTTAGGACACGATTTGGGACATACTCCTTTTGGACACGCAGGAGAAAGTGCCTTGGATAGGCTGTGTTCTACAGGATTTGAACATTGTAGCCAAAGCCTTAGAGTTGTGGAACGACTAGAAAAAGACGGGAAAGGGCTTAACTTAACGTGGGAAGTGCGTGACGGCATATTAAACCACAGAACTAAAGGTAAGCCTTCAACCTTAGAGGGAAAGGTTGTTCAGCTTTCTGATAAAATTGCATATATAAACCATGATATTGATGATGCCATTAGGGCAGGAGTTTTAGAAAAGAATGCTATACCAAAGGACATTGTGGAGGTAATAGGTGCTACCAGCAGTGAGCGAATTAATACGATGATTAGGGACACACTAAAGAATAGTATTGGCATAAACGATGTTAAAATGAGTGGCCATATGAAAAAAAGCATGGGAGATTTAAGGAGCTTTATGTTTACCCATGTATATACCGATGAGCGTGCAACCCATGAAGGCAAAAAAGTAGATAGCATGCTAAATGACCTTTTTAAATATTATATGGAAAATCCTTATGAAACAGAAAGGGAATTTGTTGAACTAATAAAAGAAGGGGAAAATGTAGAAACGGTTGTATGTGATTATATAGCGGGCATGACCGACAGATATGCCATTTCAATTTATTCAAGGCTATTTATTCCCACTTCATGGAATATTTACTAAAAAAACTACTACATTTTTATAAAAATTGCAGAAAAAATAAAGGATTACGAACTTTTTTGTTGAATTATAATTAGAAAGGAGAGGCCGATATGTTTTATTCCCAGGAACTTGTAGAAGAAATACGCACACAAAATGATATAGTCGAAGTTATTTCATCCTACATTCCACTTAAACAAAAGGGAGGTTCATACTTCGGCTTATGTCCGTTCCACAATGAGGGAACGCCATCGTTTTCTGTTAGTGCGGAAAAACAACTTTACTATTGCTTTGGTTGTGGTGCGGCAGGAAATGTTTTCAGTTTTGTTATGCAGATGGAAAATTGCGATTTTGTTGAGGCTGTTAAACGTCTTGCAGACAGAGCTAATATTACCATTACCGAAACTGAATATTCAAAAGAAGCGGCACAGGAAGAAAAACTTAGAGCCGATTTATTTGAAATACACAAAGTTGCAGGAAGGTTTTACCACCAGGTTTTGCAGGAAGAAGAGGGAAAAACTGCCCTTGAATACCTTGAAAAGCGACAGGTAACACTAGCAATGCAAAGAAAGTTTGGACTTGGCTTTTCACCAGAGGGCAAGGACAGGCTGTATAATGTGCTGAAAGAAAAAGGTTTTAGCGATAAGGCTATGGTAAAAAGCGGTCTTGTAATGGAGAACAAATACGGAAAGGGCTACCACGATAGATTCTATGGACGGTTGATGTTTCCAATTTTTGATGTTCAAGGTAAGGTGATTGGTTTTGGCGGAAGAATTATGGATAAGGGTGAACCTAAATATCTTAATTCCCCAGAAACACCTCTTTTTAACAAAAAGAGAACCTTATATGGACTTAACTTTGCACGAGGCAGCAAGAAAAAAGAAATTATACTTGTTGAAGGCTATATGGATATGATTAGTATTTATCAAGCTGGCTTTCACAATGTAGCGGCATCGTTAGGCACAGCATTTAATTTGGAGCATGCTAAGGTGCTGAAAAAATTTGTTACGGATATTATACTTATTTTTGATAGTGATACAGCAGGGGAAACTGCGGCCTTACGGGCAATACCAATTTTGGTTGGTGCTGGTTTTAGGGTTAAGGTATTGCAAGTACCAAATGGCAAGGACCCTGATGAATTTATTAAACAAAATGGTTCTGTAGAATTTAGCAAGCTATTAGTTAATGCAAAAAGCTATATGGCTTTTCAAATAGATTGCAGCAAAAAGAAATATAATATGGAAAATACCGAGCAAAAAATGCTTTTTACAAAGGAAGCGGCACAAATGCTTGCAAAATTGGATTCTCCTATAGAGAGGGACGTTTATGCAAAGGAAATATCTGGTCAAACTGGTAT
>JAQVIB010000077.1:4364-8717 GCA_028695945.1 Lachnospiraceae bacterium | reverse complement strand
GCCCAGGGCAATGCAGACGATATCAATGATAGCTCGATGCTTGAGAAAAAAGGAATAGGCCACATTGATATTATAAAGTAATTAATCCCTGGAAGCCTAAGAATGCAATTGACATTAATGTAGCTGCAACTAAAGCAATAGGGAAGCCTAAGAAGGCTTTAGGAATATTGTTAAACTCAATTCTTTCACGAATACCGGCAAAAAGAATAATTGCCAAGGCAAAACCAACAGCACCACCGAAACCGTTTAATACTGATGCAATGAAAGTGTAGTTTCTTTGCATATTAACAACGGCAACACCAAGAACGGCACAGTTTGTTGTGATAAGAGGAAGATAAACACCCAACGCCTGATAAAGTGATGGAGAGCTTTTCTTCAAGAACATTTCAACAAGCTGAACAAGAGCTGCAATAACCAGAATGAAAGCTATGTTGTAGAGATATTTAATTTCCAATGGTACTAAAATAAGATTGTATACAAAGTAGGTAATTGCGGCAGCTAAAGACATAACGAAAATAACTGCAGCACCCATTCCTGCTGCTGTTTCTACTTTTTTAGAAACACCAAAGAAAGGGCAGATACCTAAGAACTGTGACAATATATAGTTATTAACAAATATTGCCGCTAAAACTAACATAATAAGATTTGGCTGAACCACTATTTACCCCTCCTTAAGCAGATTTTTTATTTTTAAAATGATTTAAAAGAGCCATTAAGAAACCAAGTGTAAGGAACGCACCAGGAGCCATGATAAAGATTAAAGTCTGTGGGAAAGCTTCAGGAAGGATTTGCATACCAAAAGCAGTACCACTACCAATAAATTCACGCACAAGACCAAGAACACCAAGTGCAATTGTAAAACCAAGACCCATACCAATTCCGTCAAAGAAAGAGTCTATAGCACTGTTTTTTGATGCATATGCTTCAGCTCTACCAAGAATGAGGCAGTTAACAACGATAAGAGGAATATAAAGTCCCAATGCGTCGTTAAGTGCAGGCATGTATGCCTGTAAAAGGAACTGTACAATTGTTACGAAGCTGGCAATAACTACTACGAAAGCAGGAATTCTTACTTTGTCAGGAATAATCTTTCTAAGTAAGGCTATTGCTACGTTAGCACAGATTAAAACCGCTGCTGTTGAAACACCCATGCCGACACCGTTTATTGCACTGCTTGTTACAGCAAGAGTTGGACACATACCGATAACCTGAATGAAGGTAGGGTTTTCATCTATGATACCATTTTTAATAATTTTAAGTGGATTACCCATTATTTAGCACCTCCATTTGCTTCAAACCAAGTAAGTGCTTCATTAACACCGCTTGTTACTGCTCTGGATGTGATAGTTGCACTTGTTATTGCTTGAACCTGACCGCCGTCTTTGTTAACTTTAAGCTCGCCGCTCATGCCTTTAAACTGGTCCTGAAACTCTGGAGATGTTGCCAATGCACCAAGACCAGGAGTTTCTGAAGGAGTTGTTACTTTAATACCTGTTATAACGCCATCGCTGCCAATACCAACTGTTGTAGGTACTGCACCACCAAAGCCTGATGGATTTGCTGTGATAACATAGCCAACTTCGTTACCGCTTGCATCTTTACCAACGCTTACGGTTGTAATCGTTGTACCAGTAAAGTCTGCTTCAACTTTTTCAAAGGTTTCAGCTTCAGGAAGAGAGGCCTTCATTGCTGCGTTTTGAGTATTTTCTGTGGCAATTCTTATTGGTTCTTCTGTAACGCTTTCAACTACGCCAAGGAGGGCAGCGGCTACAGCTGTAATTATTAAGAGTATTAATGCTGGTCTAGCTATATCTTTCATGCCTTCTTCGCCTCCTTTGGTAATGCACCAAATACTTTTGGTTTTGTAAATCTGTCAATAAGTGGTACAGCAAGGTTCATAATAAGAATTGAGTATGAAACACCTTCTGGGTAACCACCGTAAAATCTTATTAAAACTGTAAGAATACCACAACCAACGCCCATAATAATCTGACCGATTGGGGTTACAGGTGATGAAGCGTAGTCTGTAGCCATGAAGAATGCACCAAGCATAAGACCACCGATCATAAGCTCGTAGATAGCGGAGCTTCCTTCTCTTCCAAAGAGAGTTGCAAAAATTGCAACTGTTACAATGTATGTAACAGGAGTTCTCCAGCTGATGATACCCTTTACCATAAGATATAAGCCACCAATGATAAGTGCAACTGCACAAGTTTCACCAATACAACCTCCAATGTTACCTAAGGCTGCATCTGTTAAAGATGGAAGTTCTGCAATGTTGCCTGCTTTCAAAAGTGCAAGTGGTGTAGCTGTAGTTACAGCGTCAGCACCTGGTGTAACCCATGCTGTCATAAGGCTAGGATATGATGCCAAAAGGAAAGCACGTCCTGCAAGGGCTGGGTTAATAAAGTTTTGACCAATACCACCAAAAAGCTGTTTAGCAACTACTATTGCAAATACACTACCCACAATAGGCACCCACCAAGGTGCTGTTGAAGGTATGTTCATTGCTAAAAGCAAACCTGTTACTACAGCGGATAAATCGCCGATTGTTACTCTCTGTTTTGTTGCTTTCTGATAAAGTGCCTCTGAAATAACTGCTGCTGCAATTGCAATTACAATAAGCATTGCTGCTTTGACACCAAATCTGTAAATACCCATCGCTGTTGCCGGTAAAAGCGCAATAATAACATCACGCATAATACTTTGAGTTGACTCATTGGAACGAACGTGAGGGGTAGCAGATATTGTAATATTTGGATATTCCATTAGATGTTAATCCCCCTTCGATTATTTTGCGGCTGCTGCTTTTGCTGCTGCTGCGGCAGCTGCTGCCTTTTTACCCATTTCAACCTTCTTTGTAGCTCTGATGCTTTGTGCAAGCTGTCTTTTTGCAGGGCAAATGTATGAACAGCTTCCGCATTCAATACAATCAAGACCATTTTCCTTACAGAATGCTTCACCGTTACCCTGAAGAATTACAGCGTTAAGCAAGTAAGGCATAAGTCCCATTGGACAGTGGCTAACGCACTTGCCGCAACGGATACAGTTGCTTTCTTCTGGAATAACTGCTTCTTCTGGCGTAAAGCAAAGAAGAGCTGAAGTAGTTTTGGTTGTAGCAACATCAGTTGTATACATTGTTGGTCCCATCATAGGTCCGCCGGCAATCATTTTAGCAGGGTCAACCTTGAAACCACCAATTTGCTCAAGTAAATCTGTGAAAGTCATACCAATTCTAATCTGGTAATTACCAGGGTTAGCAGGTGCACCACCTGTAATGGTAACAACTCTTCTCATTAAAGGTGTACCTTCTGCAATTGCATTGTAAACAGAAATAATGGTATCAACATTATCTACAATACATCCAACTGCTGATGGAAGAGCACCAGATGGTACTTCTCTGTTGGTAATTGCTTTAATAAGGTGTTTTTCAGAACCCTGTGGGAACTTAGCCTTAAGCGTTGCAACCTCGATATTTGGAATATCTTTGCAAAGGTTACTAAGGTGCTTAATTGCATCAGGCTTATTATCTTCAATACCAATTACGCCTTTAGCGTTAGGGTGAAGTTTAAGAACAATTTGAAGACCTTTAATAAGTTTTTCGCCTTGTTCAAGCATAAGTCTGTAGTCGCAAGTAAGGTAAGGTTCACACTCCGCAGCATTGATAAGAACGTAGTCAATTACTGTTCCCGGAGGCGGAGCCAATTTAATGTGTGTAGGGAAGCCAGCACCACCAAGGCCTACTACACCTGCTTCTTTAACAGCAGAAATGATTTCTTCGTTTGACATAGACTGATAGTCTTTACCTGTAAGGCCTTCAATTTCTTCCATCTTGCCGTCGTTTTTAATAACGATTGATGGACTCATTGCTCCGCCAGGTGTAAGCATTGGTCTTATGTCTGTTACTGTTCCAGAAATGCTTGAGAAGATAGGTGAACAAACGAAAGCCTTAGCTTCGCCGATTTTTTGACCTACCTTAACGTAATCACCAACTTGAACTATTGGTTCACATGGTGCACCTATGTGCTGAGACATAGGAAAAAACAATTCGGAGTCTTCCTTAGGAAGTATTACTTTAATTGGCTCGTCTTTTGTTAAAGCCTTACCATCATGCGGATGAACTCCCCTTTTGAACGTCAAAGTTTGCATATTATCCCCCTCTGTGTTTGTTGTTTTTTGCACTAAAGCATGTACGCTTTGTGCAAAGTAAATCATTTTTTTAAAAATAAAGTATAGCAACATAAACAGACCGATAGTGGGACGTTCACCCAAATGTACGGTCAGCTTAAATCAACGTTTCTATTCTAATACAAAAGTGAAGAGTTCTCAACACTATTTAACAATTTTCTTAAT
>JAQVIB010000077.1:0-4354 GCA_028695945.1 Lachnospiraceae bacterium | reverse complement strand
AGAATAAGCGAAAAAAATAACCATAATTTTATGAAGGCTATAAGCAATATGCTTTTCCGCATTTAGAATTTTACTACATTTAGCATGCAAAGTAAATGTAAAATTATGAATAACGGCAATATCTTGTTGGTTTGTTAAAAAAAATACCGCAAAAAGTAACTATTATGTAAATAATATTCCAATTATTCTGTATTTTTGGCAGGGAATTTGCTACAAAATAGCGAAAAGTATTTTCATATTAAAAAAAATAGAGTATAATAAAACAGGAGTTTTTAATTGAGGAGGTGTAAATATGGATCTTGTACTTAATACCAGTCAAAAATTGCTTATGTCGCAAAAAATGCTTCAATCAACGGAAATTTTGCAAATGAGCTCCACAGAACTTTTGGATTATATTAAGGAAATGTCAGTAGAAAATCCCGTAGTGGACTACGATGAAAAAAATGATGAAAGTGAAAAATTTGATAGTATTAGAGAAAAGTTAGATTATCTAGATGCATCGGATGAACAAAACAGAACATATTACACCGAACAAAAGAGTGATGAAAGCGAAAATGATGATTGGAAATTTAAAGAAAATTCACACGAAAGCCTTGAGGAGTATCTTATGGAGCAGGTTAATGTTATGCACTGCAACAAGGATATTAGATGCATGGCAAGTTATATTGTTGGCTGTACAGATGAAAACGGATATTTAAAAGATGATGTTTTGGAAATAGCCCGTATTTTGCACATCAGTGAGGAAAAGACAATGCAGGCACTCGCTTTGGTGCAGGAGTTTGAACCAGCAGGCGTTTGTGCAAGAAACATTCAGGAATGTCTGGTTATACAGCTTAAGCGAAAGGGAATTAAGAACAGAATCGCAGAGCGAATTATTGAAGATTGTCTTGAAACGCTTGGGAAAAATCAACTTCATATTATAGCTAAAAAGTTAAAGGTTAGTTTAGCAGAGGTATCTGAAGCAGTTTCATTAATAAAAACTCTTAACCCAAAACCAGGTAATAGTTTTGACTCTGGTAAAAATTTTGAATATATTGTGCCAGATGCCATAGTGGTAAACGGCGAAAATGGTTATGAAATAGTGCTTAATGATAAGTTCTTCCCTAACATTGGTATAAATGGCTACTATAAAAGTATGATGAGTAGTAATGATGATAAAACAAAGGAGTACATTCAAAATAAAATTAAACAGGCTGAGTGGGTAATGACTTGCATTGCAAAGAGAAATGCCACGTTGATGAAGACACTTGAAAGCATTGTGGAAATACAGAAGGATTTTTTTGACAATGGTTCTGGACACGTAAAACCTATGTGTCTTAACGATGTGGCACAGGTGATAGGTATGCATGAAAGTACTGTAAGCCGAAGCATAAAGCAAAAATATTTACAGTGCAGGTATGGGGTATATCCGTTAAGCTATTTTTTTCAAGCGTGTGTTACAGTTGGAGACGAAGAAAGCCTTACACCAGAGCGAATTAAGATTATGATAAAGGATATAGTTGATGATGAAGATAAAAAGTCACCGCTGTCAGACCGAGAGATTACAGAAAAGCTTAATGGGGCAGGCGTTGAAATATCACGGCGTACAGTGGCAAAATATCGTGAAGCCATTGGAATTCTTGGCACTAGTGGCAGAAAAGCGTAGGTAGTTCAAATGTTAATGCAAGTGGTATTCACATTCATAAGTAAAAGAATTATTTAATACAATACAGGTAAAAGACCTTTTGGCGTATTTCACATATTGCCCCAAGGTCTTTTTGTTTTATTCCCAGCATAATTATAAAGGATAGAATTATTTGTGTTGGGAGGTAGTTGCTTGGGCAGAGGTGTGCGAAGACGGGTTACAGATATACTGGAGCTACCTAAGGAATCTATGATTAACATTCCACTTATAACACTGCTTGGTCGCGAGGAGCTTTTTATTGAAAACTATAAAGGCATAATTGAATACGGCGACGAGGTGGTACGAATAAGTACAGGTGTGGGCGTGGTTCGTATTGAGGGTAGATGCCTTACATTAAAAAGCATACTTGCTGAAAGCATAACTATAACAGGTACTTTTTTATCGGTATGCTATTTGGATTAATGGAGGAAGAATATGTTTCTCACGTTGTGGCATTATTTAAGGGGATATGTTATTATAAGGGTGTCGGGTTTTTCGGTTGAGAGGTTTGTAAATCTTGCCGCCCTTAGGGGTATATACATTTGGGACATTAAGCCCAATAAAAATGCAGTTACTATGCGGGTTAGTCCGCAAGGGTTTAAAGAGCTTAAGGAATGTGCAAGAAAAACAAAATGTCGTTATAAAATAATTGATAAACGAGGGTTTCCGTTTTTATTAGATAGCTGTAAGCATCGTAAGGTATATACGGCTGGGTTATTCTTTTTTGTAGCTGTACTGTATGTTCTATCTTCCTTTATATGGACGGTTACAGTTACGGGAAATAATCGAATTTCAACAGAAGATATACTTTCGTTTTGCAGTGAGCAGGGACTTGCGGCTGGAAAACTGAAAATGACAACAAATACAAAAAAAGTAACCGACAGTCTTATACTGAAGTTTGACGATATATCTTGGGTTGCAATAAGCACCAAGGGTACAAAGGTAACTATTAATATAGTAGAAACAATACCTAAAACAGAAATAGTGGACAGAGAAACTGCTTGTAGTATAATAGCAGATAAGGCATGTATTATAGAAAGCATATCAGTTAGTGCAGGAACACCTCTTGTTAAGGCGAAAGATGTGGTGGAAAAGGGTGATGTTCTTGTAAGCGGAACACTAACTATAAAGGATATGGATACTGAAATTGGCAAAAAATATGTGCGTTCAGTAGCAAACATAAAAGGAAGGTGTGTTTATACTATTGAAAACAGTATGCCACTTACATACATCAATAAGGTAAAAACGGGAAATATTACTACGGACAACAGCGTTGTTTTAGGGGATTATGTGCTGGATTTTGTTGCTCCACGGATTAAGTTTCCATTATTTGATAAAAAGGAAAAAGAAGTTAAAGAGTTTAAAATAGGAGATTATGTATTACCGTTTAAAATACTTTGTACTGAATATGAAGAGTATGTTGAAGAAGAAAAAAGCAGAACAGAGGAAGAGGCAAAAGCTGAGATTAATGGTCTATTGCTTAAAACAAAGCAGGATATGGAATTGGGCGGTGCCCAGATTATTGGTGAAGAAACTGAATTTTTACTTAATAATGATATATTAACGTCAACAACAACTTTAACCGTATTAGAAAACGTTGGCAAGGAAAAAAGTATTGAAATTGAAGAAGAGAAGGGTGAAGCAAAAACAGATGAGTGAAGCAGAAAAAATGGTAACAATAGAAAATGAAAACATTTCAACAGTATTTGGTCAGTACGATGTAAACATTAAAAAAATTGAAGCTGCTTTTGGTGTTCGTATAGTAAACCATGGCGATGATGTGAAGGTAACTGGAGAAGAAAAAAAGGCGGATGCCGCAGCAAGAGTGCTGACTCACCTTAGAACGGTTGCAAGAAAAAAAGAACCTATTACCGAGCAAGGGTTACAATATATTATTGATGCTGTTAATGATACAAAAATAGATGAGCTAGGTAAAATGTACGATGATGTAATTTGCCTTACAACAAATGGCAGACCAATTAAACCAAAGACACTTGGACAAAAAAGCTATGTAGATATGATAAGAGATAACACCATTGTTTTTGGCATAGGGCCCGCTGGCACAGGCAAAACTTATCTTGCTATGGCTATGGCAATAACCGCCTTTAAAAATAACGAGGTAAATAGAATAATACTTACCAGACCTGCAATTGAGGCAGGAGAAAAGCTTGGCTTTTTACCAGGAGATTTACAGCAGAAGGTTGACCCTTATTTAAGACCGCTTTACGATGCCCTTTACGAAATTATGGGTGCAGAACGTTTTGCAGCAAATATGGAAAAAGGATTGATTGAAGTTGCACCCTTGGCGTATATGCGTGGTCGTACGCTGGATAATGCTTTTATAGTTTTAGATGAAGCTCAAAATACAACTCCTGAGCAGATGAAGATGTTCCTTACACGTATTGGCTATGGTTCGAAGGCAGTTATAACAGGTGATATTACCCAAATTGACCTTGGTGAAGGCAAGAAAAGCGGTCTTTTTGAAGCAACACAAATTTTAAAGAACATTAGTGGTATAGAGATGATAGAACTAACAAATAAAGATGTTGTAAGACATCCTTTAGTGCAAAAAATAATTGCTGCCTACGAAAAGGTTGACAGCAAAAAGAAAACAAATGATAAAAAGACGGAAAATATAGAGCGAAGAGTGTTTAGAGGAAATCGGAAGTGATTATTTGAAAAAAACAACCA
>JAQVIB010000076.1 GCA_028695945.1 Lachnospiraceae bacterium | reverse complement strand
ACTAGAAAAATTAAAATATAAACAAAGTTAGTGATATCAGAAAGCATCGTTTCGCCTCCTTATACAGTTAAACAGGTAGTCGGTATAACGCTTACGCATTTGCTGGAGCTCTTTTCTTGGAATAGGTATTTTTGTTCCGCTTTTTAAAATAAAGTCTGAACCATCCTGTGAGGCAATGCAGCCCATATTCACAATATAACTGCGGTGACACCGAAGAAAAATATCCGTTGGCAGAAGTTTTGCCAGTTCATCAAGTGAGATATATGCTTTAACTTCCTCTGAATTTGTATGAATCAGCACGGTGTTGCTGTAAACTTCTGCAAAAATTATTTCTTTTATTAAAACACGTGTATACATATGTCCTGTTTTAACATCTATGTATTTTTCTGCCGCTGCAAACAATTGCTTGCAACGGTCTAAGGCAATTTCCACATCTTTATATTTTAGTGGTTTCACAAGGTAATGCACAGCACCTACCTCAAACCCATCTAAAGCATGGTCTAGGCTGGTGGTAGTAAAAATTATCAAACAACTTCTGTCTGTTTCCCGTAAAATTCTAGCCGTGTCTACTCCTGTTTTTCCTTTCATATAAATATCTAAAAAAACTATGTCATACTTTTGGGTTGGAACGCTTTCCAAAAAATCCTCGCCGCTTTCAAAAGTTGAAAGGGTATAATCCAATTGGAGTGCAGCTATATACTGTGCAACGTAGTGGGTTAAAAGTTCTCTGTCTTTTTCATAATCATCACATATGCCAATATTCACAGCCCTTCCTCCTTTCAAATTTCAATGCTACAATTCTACCATAATTTGGTTTCATTTTAAAGTGGAACTTTAAGGCGTAAATGAAAAATTAACCACTATGAAATTGCCTTGTCAAGTCTTTTTTAAAGTAAAAAAGGGTTATTCACATCGAAAAGTGGTAATTCACATCGACTTTATTGAAATTCATTATAAAAAACTGTAATATTTATCCGTATTTAAGGTTAACACACATGTGGAGCTTTTTATTAATTCACGAAGATATAAAGGAGGGAAGAAATAAAACATTTATTTTAAAAATGAAAAAAGAGGGAGGATATTTTAAAAAATGAGAAAAAGACTTTTAAGTATTTTGCTAACCATTTGTATGGTGTTGGGTATGTTGCCACAAATGGCAATGGCACAGGAAATTACCTATGATGTTGGCGGTGATGTTACCAACACAGGCTTAGACCTTAACACAGCACCAATCCAGAATACGGAATATACCGCAGGTGGCGGAAAAATATTTTGGCAGCCAAGCACCAACACATTAATATTGAATAATGCCAAAATAGATACTACCACAGGTGATGCATTTGCAGTAACCTTGAAAGCAGATGAAGATGTTACCATTGTGGTGGAAGGAGAAGACAATGTTCTTAAAGCCCAGAAATGTGGTATTGGTCAAAAGGGCGATGAACCGTCCACGGATACAAATACAACCATTAAAGGTAACGGAACGCTTGAAGTAACAACAGCAGTTACAGATACTACTCAAGGGGCAATTTGTTTAAACTTCGGAAACCTTACAATTACAGATGGTGTAAAAGTAGCACCTGTTGTTCCTGATTATCAGTACTCAGCAATTTATGTGTATAAAGGCGATTTAAGCATACTGGGCAGTGCCAGTGTTATATCATCTAGCCAAACGTACTTACGCGTTAACCAGGGTACAATTAACATTGATACAGAAGGAACTATAACACAATCCTTTATGTATTTAAAAAACAATTTTAATTATACCCAAGGGAATGTAAATGCGTGGGTAATGAAGGGAAATTATAGCAATTCTCCACAGCTAAAGGCTAGTTTTGTATATGGACATTTTACACTAACTTATAATCAAACGATTGTAGATATGGATGGGGAAGATGGGCTTACAGTAATGGATGATGCAACCCTTACCATTAATTCTGATATGACCCTTAAGGTGGAAGATGAGTCATACATAGATGGCATGCCAAAGATTACTAACAACGGCACTATTGAAAACAACGGCACTATCGAATTTGAAGATACCGTTGACGACGATATAATTTTGGCACTGACTGCAAACGGTACTTTAACAGGCAGTGGCAAGGTGATGAAAGGCACAACAGAGGTTGCCTCTATAAATGGCGTTGTGTATGAAGTTGCCAGCGATGTAAGTAGCACTGGGTTGGATTTAGGAACAACCACACCAACCGCAAACACTTGCTACAAGGCAGGCAGTGGCTACATATTTTGGCAGCCGAAAGAGGAAAACGGAGTTAAAAGCGGAACAGTAACACTGAAAAATGCTTCTATTAATACCGAAAACATTGCACTGAAATTGCCAGGGTCTCATCCAAATACTATAGATGTTACCATTGTAGCTGAAGGAGATAACAGCCTTATCTCATCTGGCAAGGTTGCAATTGTACATTCTAATGGCGGAGGAACAACAGTTCAGGGCAGTGGTACGTTAAAGCTACAAGGTGCAAATAACGGTTTATTTCAAAGCAATGAAAAGCTTACTATCACAGGTGACGTAACTGTAAATTCAACAGGTGGAGAGAATGAATGTGGAATACGTGGTTCTGGCGATATTACTATTTCGGGCAATGCCAATGTTACAGCCAAAGGCGGAACCGCAGACATTTATTCGGGTGGAAATATTACCATAAACACAACAGGAACAGTAAATGCCCCTGAAATAAATACAATAAATTTCTTTACCTATACAGCAGGCACAATGACAGGTTCTTGGGTATGGGAAGGAAAGGATAATTATTACGAGAATCAAGTAAACTCCGTATATGGCAACGTGACCATAGTAGGTGAAAGAAACATCACTGACGTAAGCCAGTTGGATGGACTCACCATAGCGGAAGGTGCAACCCTTACCATTGATAATGGCTCGATGCTTACCATTAAAGATAACACTGATGCAGAGGGTGTGCCAAAGATTATTAACAACGGAACAATTGTAAACAACGGCACAATTCAATTCCCAGAGGCAACAGAAGGTGCAGATATTCAAAATATTCAAAATATTACAGGCAATGGCACAATTATGATTGGCGACAAAGCTGTTGCAATTGTGAATGGTGTTTTGTATCCAGATGGTGGCGATATAAGCAATGCAGGGGTAGATTTTACAGTAGATACCCCAACAGCAGACACATATTATAAAGCAGGTGATAGTGGCTATGTGATTTTTTCACCAAGCAACGGCACTTTAACTATGCACAATGCTGTAATTTCTAATGACCAAGAAAACCCATTAATTACCTTGCCAAAAAGCAATATTAAATTGGTTTTGGAAGGGGAAAATTCTTTAACCAACATGGACACTTCGGAAACTGGTGCTACTGCAATTCAGCAGGGCGAGGTTTTAGAATTTGATGGTTCTTTAAGTGCAACTGCACCACAGCCTTACAGCCTGACGGTTTCTGGCAACGGAAGTTTAAGCGTTAAAGATTATGGCTCAGAAATGCCATCTATTTCCACAGACGGTACATTTGTTATGGAAAGCGGAACACTTCAAAGTGGGGATACAAGTGAACACTGTTTTAGCCTTACAACAGCAGATTTCCAAATGAAAGGCGGAGATTTGGAAGTATCCAATAATTTGCAAATTTTTGGAAAGGCCCTTGTACAGGGAGGCAGTATTTTCACTCCAGGCGGTGAGGACGCTAGTGGTTATATTGGCTGCATTGGCAATTTTGAAATGACAGGCGGCACAGTAACCAGCGGTGCAGGATCTGGCAGTTTAGCAGTATACGGCAATATTAATAAAACAGGCGGTACATTAAATGCTTTGGTTGCTAGCCTTGAAATGAATGGCACAAGTCGTGTTCTTACCCTTACACCTTACGGAACTGCCCCAATGGTAGCTTATAGCAATGACGGCAGTGTAGATACAGACCAAAGAATTATGCTTTATTTAGGAAATCCAGGGAAAGAAATGTCCGTAAAGCTTAACATTCCTACAGGAAGTACCCTTACTATTCCAAGTGGTGCAATCTTGAACATGGCTAGCTATATGAAAGGTCTGAGTATTAGTGACTATTTTACAAATAACGGTACTCTTGTAAACAACGGCACAATCTATTTACCATCAGGAACTACAGCGGAGGAAGTTAAAGCTGCAGCGGCAATTATAAAAGCAACAGGCTCAGGAACTATTAAAGTGCCGGTTAAGGAAGATTACCCAGTGTGCTATACCAATAGCGGAGACCCAATGAACTGGGTTAATGACATAATTCTGGATACAAATGAAAAGACCACAGAAGAATACAGATGGGAAGGGAACCCTACAGATGGTTTTACCTTAACATTAGATAATGTTTATGTGAACACAGGAAACATTGAGTTACCAAGCAATGTGCCTGTAACCATTGCATTAGAAGGAAATACTGTAGCAGAGGAAGGGATTATGTTTTCTGGCGGTTACAGTTGCAACTTGACTTTTACTGGTAACGGAACATTTACTTTAAATGGTAGTATTGATGGCGGTAAAGTTAACGGAGATAGTGTAACCATTGAAGGCGGAGCAAAGGTGAATGTTGGTGGTCGTATTGACCTTGGAGAAAGCGGAAACGACGGAACGCTTA
Organism: Lachnospiraceae bacterium; assembly: GCA_028695945.1. Classification (GTDB taxonomy): domain Bacteria; phylum Bacillota; class Clostridia; order Lachnospirales; family Anaerotignaceae; genus UBA8514. The sequence continues at coordinate 4,133 of JAQVIB010000076.1, read as the reverse complement.
TTGTAAGTGGAACAGGAACTTCGCTTTCGGTTTCAAGTGAAATGGCTTCAGCAGTTTACTTAGATACTTTACAGGTGTTAAACGGCGCACAAATGACCGTTCATGCAAGTGAACGAGGTGTTTCTGCACAAGATGGCGGTGTAACTGTAACAGGCGGTTCTACCCTTACGGTAGGTTGTGATTATGGTGTTTACATCATTAACGGCAGGTTAGAAATAGACAGCACAAGTAAATTAGTTACAAATGCAAAAATTGCACCTTTCTGCGTTGTAGATATATCAAATAGAGATGGACTAAGTGACAAGGCACAAAGTGACATGGTTTCAATTGCAAATGTACCAAGTGGTACACAAATTAGTTCAATAAAGGGTACAGAAGTTGGGTATGGCTATAACTACTGGAGTCTTGTTCATACAGGCGATACTTTAAGTGTAACAAATGAAAACATTGAGCCTGTTGACTTGTCTGGTGCAGTTAAAGGTACAGTAAGTTTTGCATTTACAAAAAGTAAAAGCAGTGACGACAGCAGCAGCAATGGTGGTGGCGGCGGAAGCGTTAGCAGTTCATACAATATTACTGCTAAAGCAGAAAAAGGCGGTGCTATCAGCCCAGACGGCATAGTTTCTATTTCAAAAAATGCAGACAAAACCTTTACAATTACACCAAACAAAGGTTATGAAGTGAAGGATGTATTAGTTGATGGTGTAAGCGTTGGCAAGGTTACAAAATATACATTTGAAGATGTTACTAAGGCACACACAATTACTGCAAGCTTTGAGGAAGTTAAAGAAGAAGCAAAAGAAGAAATTCCAGCTACAACTGTTCCATACAGTGATGTAAAAGACAGCGATTGGTTTAAACAAGCTGTAGATTATGTTACTGAAAACGGATTAATGTCTGGTACTGGTGAGGGCAAGTTTGGTCCAAACATCAGCACTGATAGAGGCATGATTGTTACTATTCTTTGGAGACTTGAAGGAAAGCCAAGTGCAAAGGCTAAGTCTAGCTTTACAGATGTTGCCGATGGCGAATATTACACAGACGCAGTAGCATGGGCGGCTGAATACAAAATTGTTGAAGGCTATGGCAACGGTCTTTTTGGACCAAAGGATACCATTACCAGAGAACAAATGGCGGCAATTATGTACAGATATTCTAAGTTTAAAGGTTACGATACAAGCCAAAGGGGAATGGATGTAAAGGAATTTTCCGACTACAGCAAAATTTCTGGATGGGCATTGGAATCTGTAACTTGGGCAGTAAATGCAGGCTTAGTTTCAGGAGTAAACGAAAGCCAGCTTGACCCTACAGGAAAAGCAACACGTGCACAAGTAGCATCAATTTTAATGCGTTACTGTGAAGAAGTAGCTAAATAATAAAGTATTTTAAACAAATTAAGAAAACCCATTGGTGGCAATAGCTGTCAGTGGGTTTTTGTTTGCCAAAAAAGATAACAATTCCTTGGAATTTGTGTAATTTACTGTCTTAATAAATACTAAAGAATTTGTTCACAGTTTGTTTTAAAATTCTACATAGGTAATTAACAATTATGGTTTATATTAGTATTTGTAAACGAGATACAACAAACCCCAAAAAAGAAATTCATAATACCATCCTTCCTAAAAAGCCATGTTCCCAAGCATGGCTTTTTCCCTGTCTAATTTTATATTAGTCTAGTTATTTATTAGTATAATATTTTGTAAAAAACAGTTGACTCTATTGTAGCTACACACAATAAGATTATTTTGTAGGAAACAAAGACTAGGAAAATAAATTACAGATAGAAAGGATGATTTTAATGTCAGTGCCAAAGGCTATTACTTTTGATGTGTTCGGAACAATTATCGACTGGGAAGGTGAAATTCAAGACTTCTTCAAAAAATTTATGGAGAAAAAGGGTATAACAGGTGTAGACCCTAAAACAGTTCAGCAGAAATGGGAAGAGCTTCAGTTTGATTACATACAGGAAAAATACCGTCCTTACCGTCAGGTGTTGCGTGACACTTTAGGTATTACTTGCAAAGAATTTGGGTTTGATTTTACAGAGGAAGATGCAGAAGAATTTTCACAGTCTATGGCTAAGTGGAAAGCATTCCCAGATTCTGTTGAAGCAATAAAAGAACTTAGAAAATATACGAAGGTTGTATACCTTACAAATACAGACAATGACACTATTAAGGCTGTAATGGAAAACACATGCATTGAGGCTGATGATGTTGTAACGGCAGAAATGGCAGGATGCTACAAGCCAAACACACACGGGTTTGACCTTTCCAGAGAAAGACTTGGTTTAACTGTAGATGAAATGATGCATGCAGGCTTTGGTTTTAAATATGACGTTATGCCAGGCAACAAATTAGGTTACAGAACAATTTGGGTAAACAGACAAGGTATTATTCGTCCTGGCGATGACCAAGAAGATATTCTTTGCGGAGACCTTAAAACACTTGCACTTATAATTAAGGGTATGTACATGGATGATATGGCGGCAGCAAAAGACGAACTTGAAAAGGCAATTGCAGGTACAGACCTTGAAATTATAGATTATATTTGGTATGGCGGCGAAGCTTCCTATGAAAATGCAGAAATGGTTATGAGCCAACCTAAATTAAAAGAGGCAGACGTGATTTTTGCATTTGGTGGCGGAAAGGCATTGGATACTTGCAAGTATTCATCTTGTACCTCTAAAAAGCCTGATTCACTTTCCCCACAATTGCAGGCACCTGTGCCGCAGCATCTACAGAGGCTATAATGTATTACCCAACAGGTGTAATGCGTGATACGTATGAAACTATTATGCCAGCGGTACATATTTTTATAAATACTACAATTGATAAGTGCCTTGAGGTGGATGATATACACAATGCACCATATGAGGTTACGGCAGAAAAATTGTACAAGGCAATTGCTGATTTAGAGGAATATAATAAAAAAAATAATATAAGCAATAAAATAAGCTGTTGCATACATTAGCAATAGCTTATTTTTTATTGAGGAATTAAAATTTGTATTTCGTATACACAACGAGAATATTCATACAAATTATCTTCATATCCATTTGCCAAAACTATGGCAGGTTTTTCTTTGCCAGCAAAAAACAGTTTAATAAAGTAAGGATTCCAACCCTCGCTTAAAATGCTTCCTTTAAAGCAAAAAAAGCAGGCTATAACTTTACAAAATAAGAATTATTTAAATAATTCTTATAGATATTACATATTAAACCGCTACTTGGTAAAACTAAACAGGAAGCGGTTAAATTTTTATGATTTTTGGCTAATGTATTCATGGAAAAGTTATATTGACAAAATGAGTTATGTGGAGTAAACTTACAACATTAATGCTTTTACACTTTTACGTGCTAAAATTTTGACACTTTTGTGCAGTGAAGTGATATTTCGAAAAGAGGATGATGAGATATGAAAAAATTATGTTCAATTATTATGACTATTGTACTTGCAGGCTCACTTGCAGGTTGTGCGGCGAATAAGGCTGCAGCACCAGCAGCAGATGCTAAGCCAGCTGCCGAAACACAAGCAACTGATGATACTACATATAAAATAGGTGTTCTTCAGCTTGTTCAGCATGATGCACTTGATGCATCTAATAAGGGCTTTTTTGCCGCTCTTGATGAGGCAGGCATTAAGTATGAAGCAGACCAGCAAAACGCATCTGGCGACCAATCTGCTTGCCAGACAATTGCAGAATCTTTAGTAAACAACGGAAATGACCTTATTTTAGCAATTGCAACACCAGCGGCACAGGCAGTGGTTGGTGCAACAACTGAGATACCAGTTATTATTACAGCTGTTACAGACCCAGCTGGTTCAGGACTTGTTGCTTCTAACGACGCACCAGGCGGAAACGTAACAGGAACATCAGACTTAACACCTGTTAAAGAACAGATTGATTTATTAAAAAGAGTATTGCCTGAAGCTAAAACTGTTGGCATACTTTACTGCACAGCAGAGTCTAACTCAGACATTCAAGCGGCTATGGCTGAAGAAGCTTGCAAAAATGCAGGTCTTGAAAGCAAGGTTTATACTGTTGCAAGTTCAAACGAAATTCAGCAGGTAGTTGAATCTATGGTGGGAAATGTTAACTGCAGTTATGCACCTACAGACAATACAATTGCG
>JAQVIB010000075.1 GCA_028695945.1 Lachnospiraceae bacterium | reverse complement strand
TTTCGTATTTACTAAGCAACTCAATGGCGGAATAACCACCAAAGTCCACATATGCTTCGTCAATAATTACTACAACATCTTGATTATGTTGCAGTATATCCTCAATAAATTCCCTACTTTCGCTTATACCTGTTGGTGCGTTAGGATTTGGTATAATTATACCGCCATTTTCTTCATAATAGTCTTCCGTTTTAATACGGAAGTTGTTGTCTACTGCCTTTGTTACATATGGTGTGTTAAAAAAATTGCACCACACAGGGTAAAAGGAGTAGGTTATATCTGGAAATAGTATTGGCTTGTTTGAGTTGAAAAATGCCATATATGCAAGGGCAATAACTTCATCAGAACCATTACCTACAAAAATTTGATTCATTTCTAATCCATAGTGTTTTGCAAGTGCCTCGGTAAGTTGATAAGCACTTGAATTAGGGTAAAGACAAAGTTTATCTGCATCAAAATTGTGTATCGCCTCAATTGCTTTTGGTGACGGCGGATACGGATTTTCATTGGCATTAAGTTTAATTATATTTGGATTTTTGCTTTGCTCGCCTGGAACATAAGGGTCAACCTTACGCAGTTTATCGCTCCACGGTTTTGTCATATTTATCACCTCGAGAATTTTTCTTTCAATGCACGGAAACTTTCTTTAGAGTTAACAATAGTTTCGTTGGACACACAGTATGCCATTCTGAAATATCCAGGGCAACCGAATGCAGAACCAGGAACAATAAGAAGTCTGAATTCCTTTGCAGCTTCACAAAAAGCTTTATCGTCGTCAATAAGTGCTTTAGGGAACACATAAAATGCACCATCGGGTTTAACACATTCATAGCCTAATTCTGTAAGCATACTGTAAAGGGTATCTCTATTTTTTTTATATATTGATATATCAACACTGCAATCCAACACCTTTGGAATAACTTTTTGCCAAAGGGTAGGTGCATTAACAAAGCCTGATATGCGGTTTGCACAGCTAAGTGCAGAAATCATATCATCAAAGCCGTCTACTTTACTGTTTACTGTAATGTGCCCAATTCTTTCCCCTGGTAAGCAAAGGCTTTTACTATAGGAATAACAAATAAATGTATTGTCATAAAAGTTTGGAACAAATGGAATTTCAAAATCACCATAGAATAATTCACGGTAAGGTTCATCGCTAACTAGATAAATAGGATGACCGATTTCCTTTTGTTTATCTTTTAAAATATCCGCAAGTGTAGATAATGTTTTAGCTGAATAAATAACACCTGTTGGGTTATTTGGTGTATTAATGATAACAGCTTTTGTGCGAGAAGTTATTTTGCTGTTAAGTTCAGTAAGGTTTGGCTGAAAATCTTTTGTATTAGTTGAAACTGCAACTATTACACCGTCATAGTTGCCTATGTAGGATTTATATTCACCAAAATATGGTGCAAATACTATTACTTCATCGCCAGGGTTTAAAATACATTTAAGTACAATATTAAGTGCCGCTGCCGCACCTGTTGTCATTACAATATTATTTTCTGTATAGCTTGTGCCGTGCTGTTTGTTGCTTTGGTTGGCAATTGCAAGGCGAACGTCCTCAAAGCCCAAGTTATTCGGGTATCCGTGCAGTGCATTAGGTGATGTGTTGTTAAGTACTTCAATTGCTGCCTGTTTAACTTCCTCAGGTGCTTCTACGCTAGGGTTGCCAAGGCTGAAGTCATAAACGTTTTCTGCACCGTGTATTGCTGCCATTTTTTTACCTTCTTCAAACATTGCTCTTATTGCAGAACTTCCGTTTACGAAACCTTTCATTTTATCAGATATCATTACATAATACCTCCGCTTTCATTTTTTTCTTCGATATATTTAATTACTGCTTTTGCAGGCTTTAAAGCTATGCGTTTAAGCTTGCGGTTACTTCGTTTAATTTTTACAAGACGGCACTCTACACGTCTGTAAATTCCCTGTACTCCATGGTGTGAAAGATGCAGTTGTGTAGCAGAACCCTCATAGGTTTCAAGTACATTCTTGTAAATTTTTTCAATGTTTTTCCCAAATGCCTGAGATGAAAGGTTTTCAGAGAATATAGAACCGTTTTTAGCAAGGTAGCTACGTTTTTTTTCATCTTCAAGTATTCCTAATATTTTAGAAGAAAGGGTGTCATTTGTTTCAAAAATTATTCCTGTTTTTCCATCTTCAATAACACCTTCTATGCATTCATCCTTTTTAGCAACAATAGGTAATCCTGCAGCCATTGCTTCTACAAAAGTAAGCCCTTGTGTTTCAGATACAGATGCACTTACAAATATATCACCTAGCTGATAATATTTTCCTATTTCATCCCAAGGTTTTGCACCTGCAAATACAACTTTAGCTGTTATACCAAGGCTGTTAACCTGTGCTTCAAGGGCTTCTCGCCCTGGTCCATCTCCTACAATTAAAAGACGTGCATTAGGCTCTTTTTTAAAAACCTCAGGCATTGCATTAACTATAACATCAATGCTTTTTTCCTTTGCAATACGCCCTAAAACAAGTATAACTTTATGGTTTGAATTAAGTCCAAACTCAAGTCGAAGTTTTATTGTATCGGCTACAGGGTAGTTATCCTTGCGAAATTTATCTATATTTATACCTGTTGGTACTATATGTATAGGCTTGGTTACGCCATATTGCAAAAGTGAATCCCTAACCTTTGCAGTTGGTGCAACACATTCACGGGCAAAATTACAGAATATACGGCTAAAGGCATGTGCCATGGATTTAGTTATAAGTGCCCCATTTACAATGTAGTGTACATAATCTTCATACATTGTGTGGTAGGTATGAACCATTGGTATTCCAAATGCTTTTGAAAGTGTTTTTCCGAACATTCCAAGCGAAAACTCTGTTTGGGTATGAATAATATCCAAATGCAGTTTAGCAATTTTTTTAAGCTCCTTTGGGGAATAAACAACACCAAATCGATATTGATGAATAAATATGCATGGCATACTTGCCATACGTATTACATCTTCTTCGTTTTGCGATGTGTTTTTAGGGTCTGAAGGAGTGAAAATATACACGTTATGTCCAAGTTTTCTAAGCTCTTTGGCAAGTGTATAAGTTGATGTGCCTACACCATTTATTTGTGGAAAATATGTATCTGTAAATAATCCAATATTCACGGCAGAAACTCCTTTATAAGTTATTCTTAAAAATAACACAATGCAATTTTAATACAATTTTACGAAATTAGCAACTAAAAGTATGTTATAATAGCTTAGTTGGAAGAATAAGAAGGAGGAACGTGATGAAAGGGAAGAACAGCAACATGAAAAAACATGGAGCGGCAGTGCTTGCCATAGTTATTGTATTGGTTATGATTTTAAGCGTTGTTGCACCAGTTATAGGAAGTATTGTATATGGGGCACCCATGTCAGGGTCTACTATGGTAAAGAGCGGTGATACTGCGTCGCAACAACTTCCTTTAAGTAAAGAACCTAAGGAAATTGATGATGGTCAGTTTGAAATTACTGCCAGTATTGGCTATGACAGTAAATATATAGTAGGGAGAAATACACCCTTTAAATTTATTGTTACCAACAATGGCAGCGATTTTAAAGGTGAGTTACAAATGAAAGTTTACCTTTTTGAAAGTAGTGAAAGATACTCAAGTCAGTATGCAATTTTTTATGTACCACTAGAGCTTTCAAAAAATGCTACAAAAGAGGTTGAAATGACTGCACAGGTTGCATCAATTACACCTTTTTTTACGGTTTCACTTGTTAATGAAAAAGACAATGCAATTTGCGTTAAAAATTTTAGTGCAACAGCGAAAGACCCATCTACTGTGTGGACAGGTGTTTTGAGCGATAACCCTGCGGAGCTAGTATACATAAAGAAAAATGACAGCTATTATAATCAGCAAACGGCTTACTATTATAGTGCAAGCGGTGTTGAATATTTTGACACACTTTATTTGGATAGCAAAACATTTCCAACGGATAGTTCGGTGCTGAATAACTTTAGAATGCTTATTATTAATGATTTCAACACTGCAAACCTTTCACAAGAACAAAAAGATGCTATTAAGCAGTGGGTTAATGAGGGCGGAATGCTTATTATTGGAACAGGAGTGAATGCAAAAAAAGTTTTGTCTGGCCTTGGAGATATTACAAAATTTACTGTAAGTGATGAAGTAGCCAATGTTAGTCTTGAAAATATTGGTGACGTATTGGTGCAAAATGTATCTAATTTTGGCAGTGTAGCTATTTCAGATGCAAAGATGGAAAATTCTAATTCATTGCTGGAACAAGACGGTAAGGTTACTACATCAAGAGTGAAGGTTGGTAACGGAACTGTGATTTTGCATAACTTCGACTTAGGCAAATCACCTATACCTAATATTGGAGACATAGAAATATTACTTAGAACTTTTTATGAAAACGAGAACCCTAGTATTTTTAATCTTAGTCATGCTGATAATTACAGCTACAACCCAGTAAGTGACTGGGCGGGGCGTATGGCACCTGAAAAAGGCTCAATGATGAATATAATTTTTATAATTATTGGTGTTTATGTTATTTTTGTTGGCCCTGTTCTTTATATTGTACTTAAAAAGAAAGATAAGAGAGAAAAAGGGTGGGTTATTATTCCTTTCGTTGCAGTGGCTACAACAATTGTAATTTACATAGCGGGTAGCAGCAGTTACTACAGAAGCAGTATTATAAACATGGTTTCTAAAGTTGATATTGAAAATGGTCAGAATTATGCAAAGGCACAAATTTACGCCGGACTTAGAAGCGGGGATAAAGGCTCGCTAAAATTTACCGCGGATGAGGACTTTGATATAGACGTAAGCGAAATGGATTACGGTGAAATATATGGCGATGATGAGGTGTGTGCTCTTAAAATAAACACAGATAGTGCTTCTGAAATAACTTATTTCGGCAAGGCGAGTTGGGATTTAAATAAATTTGCTACAGAAAAAGAAATTGATATGGGTGGTGCACTTGATGCAAAAATAGCTCTTAAGGGTGACACTTTAGTAGGTACTATTGTGAATAACACAAATTTTGACTTTGAAGATGTAGTGTTGCATATAGGCAGTGTATATTACAAAATTGACAACTGTATGTCGGGTGAAACTGTTGATGTAAACTACAAAATAGAGCCAGTAAATTTACAAAATGGTAATTACTATAATAGTTATGATGAAATTCAGAAACTATTTGGGGTCGAGGACGGTTACTACAACTTTGACGGTGCTAATGAGGAGTATTTTACAAAATACGGAAGAACGTCAATCCTTGGGGATATGGATGACACTGAATTATCAAAAACGACTTCTGCCGATGCACCTATTTCAATGAAGATATATGCCTTTAACAAACTGCCACTTATAGAAGGTAATAAATACATTAATGGTAAAAAAATGAACGAAATGGCAGAAAATCTCTTTGTTATGGATGTTGCAGTAGCATTGGAAGATAATGCGGAATTTGACTTACCGTATGGACTTATTGGACCATATAGTATTACTGATGAAAAGGGAGACTCCTTTGGAGATGATTCTAACTATATTTACATGAACTCGGAAGGTAACGTTTATTGCAACTTTGCACTTCCGCAAAATGTAAATTTGGAACTATTTCAAATTAGATGGGATAACTCACCAGCAATGGCGTCTGTACCTGAAATATTTAATTTAGATACAGGAGAATGGGAAAAGCTTAGTCAGGATGAAATAACAGATTTTAAATGCTATGATGATGATAGTGGTATAATTACTATACGTGTGAAGGTACAAGAAGGCGGAGAAATTGAAGTTCCTCAAATAAGACTGAAAGGGGGCAAAAAATAATGCTAGAAGTAAATAATTTGGTTAAAACCTATGGCAGATTTACGGCAGTTAATGATTTGTCCTTTAAGATTGAAAAAGGAACTATTTTTGGGTTTGTTGGTCCAAACGGTGCTGGTAAAACCACAACTATGAAGATTATGGCAGGTTTAATGCGTGCAACAAGAGGCAGTATAACCATTGATGGTGATGATATTACAAAAAATCCATCTTTGCTTAAAGATAAAATTGGCTATATGCCAGACTTTTTTGGTGTGTATGATAACCTAAAGGTTAGTGAATATATGGATTTTTATGCAGGCGCATACTATATTCCTGTTAGTGAGCGTGCTGAACTAATTGATAATCTTTTGGAAATTGTCAACTTAACTGAGAAAAAAGAGTTTTATGTAGATTCTCTTTCCAGAGGAATGAAGCAGAGGCTGTGCCTTGCCAGAAGTCTTATACATGACCCTGAAATATTGATACTAGATGAGCCAGCCAGCGGACTTGACCCAAGGGCAAGGGTGGAAATGAAAGATGTACTTAAACAGTTGGGTAGCATGGGTAAAACTATTATAATTAGTTCACATATTTTGCCAGAACTTGCGGAAATGTGCACAGAAATAGGTATTATAGATCATGGTGTAATGCAAGCACAGGGAACTGTTTTGCAAATTATGCGTATGTTAAGTAAGAAACGCATTATTTCTATAAAACCTCTAGGCAAAATGGAGGCATTACTTAGTTTACTTAAAGAGTTACCAAACGTATCAAACATCATTGAAAATGAGGACAATATAGAAATATCTTTTGATGGAGAAGATAATGATGTTGCAGACCTTTTAACAAAAATTATTAAGGCAGACATACCTGTTGTTGCATTTAAAGAAAAAGATGGAGATTTAGAAGAGATTTTTATGCAGATTACAGGAGGTGACAATAAAAATGCTTAATCCTATTTTAAGAAGAGAGGTACAGACCTCTCTTAGAAGTTGGAAAATATTTGGAGTTATTGCAGCATATGTTGGTGTTATTACTTTTTTTGCAGTTTTGTATATAAAAGCTACAATGAGTGGGTCATTATACTCAGGCTTTGATCCTAAAGATATAGTTTATTTGTATGCACTGCTTTCAGGTTTACAGTTAGGGCTTATACTTATGACTGCACCTGCCCTTACAGCAGGCAGTATAAGCGGAGAGAGAGAAAGGCAGACACTTGACTTACTGATTGTTACAAGAATGTCACCGTTTTCTATTGTATTTGGAAAATTATTATCTAGCATTGGCTTAATTTTGCTTATGATAATTGCGGCAATGCCAGTGTATGCAGTGTTATTCTACTTCGGTGGTGTATCTTTATTTTATCTTTTAGGGATGACTGTATTTATGCTTGTTACAGCATGTATGGTAGGGTCTATGGGTATTTTCTTTTCTGCAATATATAAGAAAACGATGGTCTCTATGGTACTTGTTTACCTTATTATTGGTGTACTTGTAGTTGGAACATTAGTTGGATACTTGTCTTATTCAACTATTTATATTCAGGCATATAAGCAAATATATGATTATATAAGCCTACCAGCACTTTATGGATTTTTCTTCTTGAACCCAGGGGCAGGATTTTTTTCAGTAATTGATGCACAGCTTGGAACAAATTTCTTTGATGAAATAACAATGACCTACTGGATTGGAAATGGTTTAAAGATGCCGGTTGAAATGTGGATTGTTAATATGATAGGTGATATACTGGTAAGCGGTTTGTTTTTAAAGTTAGCGTCATTAAAAATAAATCCTGGGAAAAAATAATGGAGGAGGAGAATTATGAAAGAGATTAAAAAAATACTTGAGCCGTTAAAGAGAAAAATGAATATTGAAAAATTTCTATACTATTTTCTTATGTCGGAGACAGTAGCTTTAGGCATTATATTTGTAATTCTCCTCGTATCCAAGTTTGTATACATAAAAAATGTGGAGATTATTTGTACAGTAGTGGCATCGATTTGTTTCATTATCTCACTAGTTTTAATTTATTTAAAGAGAACCACTGTTCATGAGGCGGCAAAGGTAGCAGACAGGCTTTGTTTAAAGGAAAGATTATCAACTGCACTGGAAATTGCTCAACTTGAAGTTAAAAATGTGATGGAAGACCTTGTTATAAAAGATGCAATTGAAAAAGGAAAGCAAGCACAGCCAGAAAAAAGTTATACGGTTACCCTACCCAAAAATACAATTAAAGTTATGGCAGTAGTTATTATTTCAGTGTTTGCAACAGGCTTTGTGAAAAATCCAGACAGAGTGGACATAGGTAGTCTTTTAAACAGCAATATAAAGGAAATTGAACAGGTTAAAAAGGAAGTTAATGCTGAAAAAACAATTGAGGATGAAGATTTAAAAGAACTTAACAAGCAGGTTAATGTGCTTACAAAAAGTCTAAAACAGGCATCCAGTAAAAAAGAGGCTGTTCAAACAATGGATACGGCTCAGCAGGAGCTTAAAAACCTTGAAAAAACAGGTGTAACTAAAGATTTAGAAAATATAAGTGAGAGTTTATCCACAAACGAGGTGGGGAAAAAGCTTGGCGAAAGTATAAAAAATGGTGATACGCAGGCAATGAATGCCAGCCTTGATGAGCTAAATAAACAGTTAGAAGAAATGAGTGAAGAGGAACTTCAGGCACTTTTGGATGCAATGAAGGAAGCCATTGAAAACGTAGATAAAGAAGAATTAAAAGCAGCTTTAAGCAACTATGCGAAACAGGTTGCAACAGGAAATTTTAACCCAAGTTCCAATAGCCTTCAACAGTTAAAGAATACCCTTGAAACGGCCACTAATTCAAGCCAAAGTCTAAAAGCAAAGGTTGCGGACTTAAATAAGCTTATTGCACAGGCAACGCAGAGTGTACAAAATAATGGCAGCCAAAGCCCACAGCAGGCAGAAGTACAAGGTGGAAGTCAGCCAACTAACAATGGTGACAGCAGTGGAGAGGGGAATGGCAACGGTGATAGTCAAAATGCAAGTGGACAGGGTGAAGGCAGTGGACAAGGACAAGGCGGAAGTGGGCAAGGTGGAAACGGACGTGGAAATGGCCATGCTGAAACAGAGGAAGTGTATACCCGTGAAGAAAGCGAAAA
>JAQVIB010000074.1 GCA_028695945.1 Lachnospiraceae bacterium | reverse complement strand
AACAATATAAAGGCAAAGACCACCAATCCAAAGGTGATTAAAATGCTAATAGAATTAATAACCCATGTAGATAAAAAGTTTCTCTTCCAACCGAAAAAGGTTTTAATTTTCTTGCAAAGTCCATCTGTAATATTGCCAAAAACAATAAAAAGTCCGTGCAATCCACCCCAAATTACAAACGTCCAGTTTGCACCATGCCACAATCCGCTTACTAAAAATGTAACCATCAAATTTCGGTATTGATTAAATTTTCCTTTTCTGTTTCCTCCAAGAGGTATGTAAATGTAATCCATAAACCAACTGGAAAGGGAAATGTGCCATCTTCGCCAGTATTCACGTACACTTTTTGAAAGGAATGGTCTGTCAAAATTCTGCATAAGGTCAAAGCCTAATGCTTTTGAACATCCAATGGCAATATCTGAATATCCGCTGAAATCGCAGTAAATTTGAAAGGTAAAAAGTACTGTTACAAAAATAAATGTAAGTCCGCTGTAATACTTGCAAGAATTGTATACAGTATTTACAGCAACAGAAAGCCTGTCCGCAATTACTACCTTTTTAAAGAATCCCCACATCATAATTTTAAGACCCAAAATAACTCTGTCTATGTCAAAACGGTGCTTTTCATAAAACTGCGGTAATAAATTTTTACTTCGCTCTATGGGTCCTGCCACAAGCTGAGGGAAAAATGTTATAAACAGTGAAAACTTGCCATAATTTTTTACAGGTTTAATTTCTCCACGGTATACATCAATGGTATACGCCGCCGCTTGAAAGGTATAAAAAGAAATACCCATAGGCAAAATTATATCGAACTTTCTAACAGGATAATTTAACCCTATGTTTTGAAAAAGACTGATAAATGAATTGTTTATAAAAACAAGATATTTAAACACAAAAAGCAGACCAAAGTTTATAACCAAGCTTAAAATCAAAAGATTTTTTCGCCCTTTTTGGTCGTTACTTTGGTATATTTTAAGGCTTATTATATAATTTACAAATGTGGAAAAAACAATAAGCAAAATAAGCTCTGGTCGCCAAGCCATGTAAAAAATGTAGCTTGCAATAAGCAAAAGTACCCATCTTACCTTGTGTGGCAGTACAAAATAAAGCACCGACACCACAACGAAAAATATTAAAAAATTAAAGCTATTAAACAGCATAATATCTCTTCCTCATCTTTCAGGCAAAGCAAAATTTTAATTTAGTCTTATTTAGTATATAATATTATGAAAAACACGTCAACTTACTTGTAATTCACCTTTAAACCCTGTAAAATACCATTATAAGAAAAATATTACTAGTGAAGAGGTAAAAAAAATGCTTGTTTCCAACGTGAATAATACGAAAGAATTTATGGCACTGCTATTAAAAAAGGACACCTTTGACGGTTTTCAAGTACGTGAGGTTATTATCACCACCTTTACCACCTTCGAAATACACTGTAACCTAAATAAGGATTTTTTTGAAACAGAAGAAGAAATAACACGTAAATTTTGTCTTTGGAGTGAGCTTAAACCCCATGTTTTTGAACTTATTAAAGGTAATCGACTTCCAAAATCCATTAAAATAGTTTTTTCCGCAGATGATACCCTTTTACATTCCATTAGTCCAGAAGCCTCGGCACTTTTTATAAATGTTAATTTTGAAAATAACCGCCTTGGCATTATTACAGGTTTGTCCTTAAAAAATTTTACACTAAACAAAACAGTGGAATTTATGTGGGACGAATGGGTAATTAATTTTCTTGAAGGTAATAAAATAACCATCTCCGCCGCAGAAGAAGAATAAACGAATAATTATTAGCACTCATGTTGATTGAGTGCTAATTTTTTCTTGACATTTCCATTTTCAATGCTAAAATATATTTCATAGAGATTTTATTTACAAAACAGGAGGTAATTTTAATGGCTCAAGAAAAAGGAAATTTATCAATTAACAGCGAAAACTTTTTACCAATTATAAAAAAATGGCTTTACACCGATAAAGATATTTTCATTAGAGAATTGGTGTCCAACGGATGTGATGCCGTAACTAAGCTTAAAAAGCTTGTAGGTATTGGCGAGGCAACTGTTGCCGATGACGAAAGCTATAATATTAATGTAACTGTAGACCCAAAAGCAAAAACCATCACCATTTCCGATAACGGCATTGGTATGACAGACGAAGAAATTAAACAGTATATTAATCAAATTGCTTTTTCAGGTGCAAGCGATTTTCTTTCAAAATATCAAGATAAGTTGGACGAAAAAGGTGAAATTATTGGTCACTTTGGTCTTGGCTTTTACTCTGCATTTATGGTTGCAGACCGTGTTGAAATTGACACTCTTTCCTTTAAAGAAGGTTCAACTGCGGCAAAATGGATTTGCGATGGCGGTATAGATTATGAACTAGATAACGGCACACGTGAAACCCGTGGTACCGACATTATTTTGCACATTGGCGATGATGGATCAGAATTTTTGGAGCAGGCAACAATTTATTCAGCTTTAAGAAAATACTGTGCATTTATGCCTGTTGAAATTTATTTTAATTTTATTGAAGAAAACCCAGAAGAAGAAACAACTGAGGTTGAAACCGCAAGTGCTGATACTACGGAAAATACTGAAGATAACAAAGAGGAAAAAGTTGAAGAACCTGTTGCAATTAATACGGTAAACCCACTATGGATGCAGCAACCAAAGGACTTAACAGACGAAGATTACAAAAAGTTCTACCACGAAGTATTTACAGATATGAGTGACCCGCTTTTCTGGATTCACTTAAACATGGATTATCCATTTAACTTAAAAGGTATTTTGTATTTCCCTAGAATTGCAAGTGAAATGGACGCACTTGAAGGGGAAATCAAACTTTTCTCTAACCAAGTTTATATTGCAGACAATATTAAAGAAGTTGTTCCAGAGTACCTTCTTCTTCTTAAAGGCGTTATGGATTGCCCAGACCTTCCTCTTAACGTGTCACGTAGTGCTTTGCAAAATGACGGCTATGTATCAAAAATGAGCAGTTACATTACTAAAAAGGTAGCTGATAAGCTTAACAGTATATTTAAAAATGAACGTGAGCAATATGAAGGGTTCTGGAATGACATCAGCATTTTTGTAAAATACGGATGCATGAAAGACGATAAATTCTATGATAAAGTCGCTCCATCACTTATTTTTAAAACAACAAATAATGACTACAAAACTCTTGAAGAATACCTTGAAGCGAACAAGGAAAAACACGAGAACAAAGTTTTTTATGTCACCGATGAAAATCAGCAGGTTCAGTACGTTAATATGCTAAAGGAACAAGGTATGGAGGCAGTTATTCTTTCTTCCAGAATAGATTTAAACTTTGTATCCTTCCTTGAATATAAGCATACAAACAAAACAACCTTTGCCCGTGTAGATGCAGATATTTCTGAAACACTTAAGGATAGTGAAGTTGCAAAGGATGAAACCCTTAACAGTGAACTTGAGGCACTTTTCCGTGGAACGGTGAACGATACCACCCTTAAAGTTGAAGCTGAAAGCCTTAAAACCACTACGATTTCTTCCATGATGCTTTTAAGCGAGCATTCACGCCGTATGATTGATATGATGGAAAACTATAAAGGTCAGCCAGAGCTTTTAAAAATGTTTGGTGACGTTAAGCCTGAATATACCCTTGTGCTTAACCGCAACAACACCCTTGTTAAAAAGCTTATTGAACTTAAAAATTCTGCAGACAATAAGGATTATACCGACCTTATTTGTGCACAGCTTTATGACCTTGCATTAATTGGACAAAAGGAGCTTGAACCAGCCCAAATGACCAAATTTATTGAACGCAGTAACATTATAATGGAAAAAATGCTACAAAAATAAAAATATAACTAAGACCTAAGACCTTGGCATTAACCAGTGTCTTAGGTCTTTTTCTACGCCCTTTAAAATAGAATATTATTAAACAATTCTTATGAGGTGCGTTTATGATGTTATCAAACAGCGCTTATATTAAAACCGATACACAAACATTTTTGGTACACCACCAAAAAAATAGCCTTTTTTGCTCATGCCCTCCTGCAGCAAAAACCCAAGCCATTTCTTCCAATGCCAGCAGTTGTTTTTCGGTATCTTTAACCTCAAAAGGTATACCATTGCTTTTTCATAGAGACCTAAATAACAACGCATATCTTACCCTTCTATATCCATCTGGCAAAAACGAAAGCCGTGGCCTTATACCATGCCCTGCATTTGCTTCATCTCAAACCTGTAGGTATTGCCAAAGCGACACCCTGGGTTCATGCTTTTTTTACACCCTTCCAGTGGAAGGCAAAAAGTATAATGCCCTGTATATGGCAGATTTTGAGGCGGAAAATGATACCAAAATAGAAACCTGCCTTTCTATGAAAAATGCAGATTTCTATATTTTTAACACAACTGTGCCATGTGTTTTCTTTCGCACTATACAAAACAGACTTATGCTATGCACATTTTTAGGTACTTCACTTTCCACCTACAGGCTGTTTCCAATTTCAACCACTGCCGATACCATAACAGATATGTCCTGCCTGTGGCACAATAACCGCCTGCACATAGTGTACACCCTTACAGAAAATTCCTCTACCTATTTAATGTACAAATATTTTGAAAACAACACACTGTCTACCGGGAAAATTCTTTGGAGTGGTAAAAAAAGCGACTGTTGTATTGTATTTGCCGTAAAAGAAAATATTTTTGCCTTTGCAATTTCAGGAAATATTGCCCATTATGCCTTCTCTCAAAATAACGGCACTTCATTTTTTAATGCCGCAAGATATTTTAAACCAGTTGAAGCAATTTCCAAGGCTCAGTACATAAGCATGGGTAATAGCAGCTATGTAGCACAGGAGGTTTTGCTTGGAGAAGAAAACAAGGCACTTTTAGCACAAGATTTTTGTCCTCCACCGCCTGTTAAACAAACAGATTTTACATCTACGGAAGAATACCTTCGCCTAAGAAACAAGGTTGTACAATACCAAAACCAATTGAAGGAAAAAAATTCTCAGGTGTCAGAAATATCTAAAACTGCAAGTACTACTCAACAACAAAACTCCATGTTGATGTACCAGTGGCGAACAAAACTCGACGAGCTTGAAAAGGAAAAAGTCCAGCTTTCTGAAAAGAATGTTGAACTTACTGATACTCTTTCACAAGTAAATGAAAGCCTCACTGCATTGCAAGACAAATTTGAAGATATGCAAAATAGGTATACCGAACTTGAAAATAGGTATAATTCCCTCAATTCTGGTGTATCACGTATGTCTGAAGAAAACAGTGCTTTAAAAAAAGCCAAAAGTATATTAGAAGAAGAATTATACAGGGTTAATAATCCAGAACTTCTTGAATAGATAAGCGTGTATGTCAGAGTGTAGGATTTGTCTACACTCTGTAAATCAAGTCGCAAGCCGACTTAATTTAACCACCGGTATGATAAAAGTCAGCATTTTCAAATCAGGCTTAGAAGCCTTGAAAATACTGACTTTCTTTGCGTTACAGCAGAAATAAATTCCGACTTCACGATTTAAATGGGGAACTCTTCGTTCCCAAACTTTAGCTATTTATTTCAATTAGTATGTTTGACTTCAATCTGAAACCGCATGAATATGCGGTTTTTGCCAAGGTTTTTGGACTTGCTTTTTTCAAAAAGCAAGTTGGTTTGGGCAACACCCAAGGTTTGTCTTTATCTGGTTTGGGCAACGCCCAAAGTTTTCACTTCATCTTCTCCTCCAGATAATCACACACAAAATCTATTAAATCAGTGCAGTCATCGCGTTCCTTAGCAAGTGACATACAGTTTATGGAGCAAAATTTGCATTGAAAACAAGACATCAGCTTCATTCTTTCGCTGTACGCCTCTTCACCTTCATAAAGTAATCCAATAATCATTATTCCAGCCACCAAAGCACTGCACATTCCTCCTATGCCAAAACCGTTGTTAATGGCATTTGCCGAACTTACAACCTCATGGGTGACGTACCCGTATTTGTCACGGAATGCCATTAGAATACTTCGGCTGCATCCCATTCCTTCGTTGTAATACTTTTTTGCTAATTCCTTCATAAAAAAAGCACCCCTTCTACATATAATAAGCAAAAGAGGTACAGGTTGTTACCTTATAAATATTAATATTTCATTTCAGAAAAGTATCTTTTCAAAGTATAAAATCACATTAAATCTGGGTCTGGTGAAGTAATCCTTGCCGCAATGGGTCTATATTTTTTTCCTTCCCAACGGTGTTCCTGACTCCTTATCCATAAATACGCAATAACTGTAAATACAAGCCCAATTGCAAAACTTGGTAAATCCGGATTTGTAAAGGGCATAAACCTTGGTATAATTACAAAATATGTTAATAAAACACCTGCCATAAATGCCAAAAGAGGTATTCCATACATAATCATTACCGCAAAGAAGAAACCGTTATCTGCAAGCTCTAGCTCAACCCAATCGCCTACCTGTGCGTTGCATTGGTTGTCTGCCTCCATTATCATTTCCTTTTCGCTCATACCCGCTATACAAGCCCTGCACTTTGCACAAGCCTCTGTTCTTGTCATTTTAATAACCACAAGGTCGTTTTTAATTTCTGTTACTACTCCTTTTTCTGCCATTTCTCTTTTCCCTCCAGCAAATCTTTAACAACCTCTGATGCAATAATAAGCCCTGCCGCCGACGGCACAAAGGAAATACTTCCTGGTGTACGCCTTTTGTTGGTGTTTTCACCCATAGCAATAAGTTCTTCTTCACTTAGCTTGCATTCAAGAGGTAATTCTTTTGAATAAACTACCTTTAGCTTTTTTACGCCACGTTCCTTTAACTCTTTACGCATAACCTTTGCCAGTGGACAAACGGAAGTTTTATAAATATCCGCCACCATAAGCTGTGTAGGGTTAAGCTTATTGCCAGTACCCATAGATGACATAATAGGTATTCCCATTTGTTCTGCATCCATAACCAACTGAATTTTTGCCGTTACAGTATCAATTGCATCCACTATGTAGCTTGTGTTCTCGTCTATTATACCACTAATTCCAGGCAAATAGAAAGTATTATGCACTTTAATATTGCAATTTGGGTTTATAGATAAAATTCTTTCCCTCATTGCCTCTGTTTTAGCCATACCAATTGTATTTTCTGCGGCTATTATCTGTCGGTTTAGGTTAGATATGCTAACGGTGTCGTTATCCACCAAAATAAGGCTGCCTATCCCTGCCCTAGCCAGTGCCTCGCATACAAAACCGCCAACACCACCAATGCCAAATACAGCCACCTTGCTGTTTTCCAATTTTTGTAACCCATCACTGCCTATAAGCATTTGGGTACGTATAAATCTGTTGTCCATTTCATCACCTAAAGTAATTATAAAGCTTTTTCATCTATTTGCAATAGTGTTGTTTTTTCGCCGTTCATAAGCTCTGTCTGAATACAGCTTAATTAGTGCAGTTATTGGTACTGCAACAATCATTCCCCATATGCCAAAAATCCTTCCAAAAAACACCAATGAAAGTATAACCAATACAGGGTGAAGCTTCACACTTCGTCCAACAACCCTTGGTACAATAATCATGCTGTCAATCTGCTGAAGAATAATAATTATAATTGCCGCATACACAGCCTTTATCGGTGCACCGCTAACTAACCCCATCATAATTGAAAGTACAAAAGCAACCACTGCTCCTACATACGGAATTAAATTGGAAAAGCCTGAAATAACTCCTATTAAAACAGCAAATTTTATACCAGCTACCCAGAAAGAAATAATAATTAGGGTTGCCATAATAAATGCATCTATAATTTGCCCCGTTACGTAACCGCTGAAAACCGTATTGGCATCGGCAAAAAAGGTTTCAATTCTACAGCTAACCTTATTAGGCAAAAATACTCTCATAGTATCTTTAAGCCTGTAAATCATTCTGTCTTTTTCAACAAGGAAATAGAAAGCCGCAACAAGACCAACGGCTAAATCCAATGCCACACTTCCTACGGATGAAAGAGACCCTGCTACCGTTACCACCATATTTTTTACCCATATAGTAACGTTTACAATTGCACCGTTTATAATTCCATTAATACTGCTTAAAACACCCATTTCGCTAAGTGCCTTCTGAAGAGTAAGAAGCAAATCACTAAGTTCCTGAATATACTTGTTAAGAGCGTCTGCAACCTGACTTACATCCGTTGCCCCTAAATGAGTTACCGCCATGCTTATTCCAAACCCAAGCACTGCAAATATAATAATGTAGGTAATGGCAGTGGCTTTGGTTCGTTTATGAAAGCAATGCCTTTTAGCTTTCTTGTTAACCCTTTTATCAAAAAACTCTACCATAGGGTCAAATAAAAATGCAAATACAATGCCTATAATTAAAGGAGCTGCCACGTCAATAAGCCTGCCAAAAAACACCCCAACAGCACCCGCCACAGTTCCAATTTTCGCCAAAACAATAATTACAGCAAAAACTATTAGCACCGAAACAACTACGTGAAATGAAATTTTAACATACTTCCTGTCCCATGGCAGCTTCATTAAAAAAATCACCTTTATCTTAAATTTTTAAGTATCTCTTTCAAATAATCCCAAGTGCGTTTTGTAGAAGAAATGCTCAGTCTTTCGTCTGGAGTATGCACATCTGCCATTTCTGGCCCAATGGATACCATGTCGCACCCTTGAAGGTTTTCACTGAAAATACCGCACTCAAGCCCTGCATGAATAGCATCAATTTTTGCTTCCTTGCCAAACATATTTTTATAAGTATAGCTTAACACTTCTCTAAGCCTTGAATTTGGATTGTATTCCCATGCTGGATATGGAAACCTTGTACTAAATTCTGCACCTGTAAGCATTGCAATGGTTTTCATCTCATCACAAATCAACTGTTTTCTTGTGGCAACGGAACTTCTTGTGGCACAAGTAAATGTTATTAAATCCTGTGAGGTACGCACAATACCAATATTATTGGAGCTTTCCACAAGACCTTCAATATCCACACTAAATGCCTTAACTCCGTAAGGAATAAGCATAAGCACTGCAATTGCCCTTTGTGCTGTAACTACTGAAAACACACGCTTTGGTACAGTTTCCAGTTTTTCTACTGTAACTAAAACTCCTTCTTCAGTTCCACGGTATTCCTTTATGCACACTTCATTAAAGGCTTGGCATAATCCTTCCACAATTCCGCAGTG
>JAQVIB010000073.1 GCA_028695945.1 Lachnospiraceae bacterium | reverse complement strand
CATTATTTATAATGTAATAGCACATTCCTTCTTCTGCTTTAAAGTAAATATCAATAGTAACTAAATCCTTAAGGCGATTTCCTTGGCTTTTCCATAATGCTTTAACTGCCTCTACTATTTTTTTCTCTGTAACCTTGTGTTCTCTAAATTCAATATAAAGATTTGTTGTCATTTCTCATACCCCCCACTGTTTTTTCCAGATAATCACAAAATCAATCATTATACTAGCTTAAAACAATTTTACTAAGTATGGAAGAATATGTCAACAAAATAAAACTTTACTATTAATTATTCTTCAGCTTTTTTCTCAATTCTTGACACAGAAATTTCATATGCCGTTCTTTCTTCTACTCCGTCTTCATTTTTTTTCTGATACTGTCTGCTTTGTACCCTGCCCCACACCTGTATATTATCTCCTGTATTAAGGTTTCCAGTATATTTTGCATTTCTTCCCCAAAAAATGCAAGGTATATAATCGCTTTTGTTGTACGCACGATTTACCGCTAACAAAATATCAGTTATTTCTCTTCCGAATGGCGTTGTTCGATAAACAGGCTTCTTACATATGTATCCATTCAAAAAAATCTGGTTAGTATCTTCACATTCCTGAAAATCCAGTTCTTTTGCAAACACAGTAAGCACCAGCCTGCTTCGCTTATCACAATAGCTGTTATAGCTTCTAATTTGACCCTTTACGCAAACCTTTCGTCCAACATCAAGACTTTGTCCTTCCATAATTCGTTCCGATATGGTAACTGGCAAAACATCACTGTTTCCACTTAAACGCTGAGATAACAAATCAAAGATATAAAACCCTTCACCATATATTTCATGGCTAAATCGACACGGCGATGCAATCTCACCAGATAACAAAATATAGTTGTTTTCAGCAGCAGTATCCTTAGGCATTTAAAAAAACTCCCCTCAAAAGTAAATTTTAATTGGAGGTCGTTTTTATCAAAATCTACGACCCCTGAATTTCTATATAATATAGATTTATTCAGCCAACCAAAATTTAGACTTTAAACTTCTGCACCTGATATAATTGCCGCTGTTACTGCCGCCAAAACTTCAGTTATATTATTGCTGTTTCCACACACAGAAAACTCTTGTGGTTCTATAGCCTCTCCTTTAAGTGTTAAAAGTGTACGTTGAAGGCAGCACTGTATTTTATCGGCAAACTCACCTACACTGCTAACGGTTACGCTTGATGTATGATTAAAGCCACAGGTAATCAGAGTAGTTTCTCCGTAAGTGGCTATTTTTTGCGGAAGTGGTGCATCGTTATTTACAATTACTATATTTTTTTGCTTTAACAATGAGGAAAGCACAACTTCACAGTGTTCTTTTTTAACCAGAAACACAAATATGTCAAACCGGAGTGTTCCTATTTTTTCCCAATCGCTACCACTGATAGACATTACAACCACCTTGGCTTTTTCTTTCACCGCTTGGGCAAATGCGGACGCAATACCCTCTCCGTCTTTTTCTGCCGACGCAAAAAATGGTATGCCATTACGCATAAATATATCCGCCAGCACACCTAATGCCACACCTTTATCATCACCAACAACACCTATAGTAAGCATGTTAACACCCCTTTGGGTATTATTTTAGCCATAATTCCTCTAAAAATGCACAATACCTTGCAGCTTTATTTAAAAGCCACAAGGTATTATATTTTAAGCTAAATTACTATATCCCATCAGTGCTTTATCAACTTCTTTTGCCACACCTCTGCCCTCTTGAATTGCCCATACAACAAGGCTCTGACCACGGTGCATATCTCCTGTAACAAATACCTTCGGCACACCTGTTGCATAGCTATTTGCAAGTGTTTTAACATTTGTGCGTTGGTCAGTTTCCACCTTAAACGCCTTTGTAACATAGTCTTGTGAGCCTAAAAACCCTGCCGCTATCAATACTAAGTCAACATCAATTGTTTTTTCACTGCCTTTAACGTTAACAAAACTCATTGCTCCGTTTTTATCAAAGCTACGCTCCAACTTAACAATTTTAGCTTGTTTTACGTTACCATCTTTATCAAGTATAAAATCTGTTACTGTTGTTTCATAAAGACGAGGGTCACTGCCAAAAACAGCAATAGCTTCTTCCTGACCATAATCAGTTTTAAGCACTTTGGGCCATTCAGGCCAGCTATTATCTGCCGCCCTTGTAAGTGGTGGCTTTGGCATCATTTCAAGCTGAATAACGCTTTTTGCACCATGACGTATTGAAGTACCAACACAGTCGTTTCCTGTATCTCCGCCACCAATTACCAATACATTCTTTCCTTTTGCAGAAATATATTTTCCATCTGCAAGATTGCTGTCTAAAAGGCTTTTTGTAGTTGATTTAAGGAAATCTACCGCAAAGTAAATATCCTTGCCATCACGCCCAGGAACTTTAATGTCCCTAGGGTTTGACGCACCACAAGCAAGTATAACGCTGTCGTATTCCTTTGTAAGCTTTTCAGCCTTAATGGTGTTACCCACATCGGAATTTACTACAAATTCAACGCCTTCTTCTTTCATTATATTAACCTTGCGGTCTATTACTTCTTTTTCAAGCTTCATATTTGGTATACCATACATCAAAAGTCCACCAACACGGTCGCTTCTTTCAAATACGGTTACACTGTGACCACGTTTGTTTAACTGGTCTGCCGCCGCTAGCCCTGCTGGCCCACTGCCAACAACTGCAATTTTCTTCCCAGTTCTAACCTTTGGTGGATTAGCTTTAATAAGACCAGTTGCATAGCCGTTTTCAATAATTCCCCATTCATTTTCTTTTATAGTAACTGCGTCATCATTAAGTCCGCAAGTACAAGCCGCCTCACATGGGGCAGGGCAAACACGAGATGTAAACTCTGGAAAGCTGTTTGTTTTTAACAACCTTGCCAATGCCTGTTCTGGTTTGTTTAAATATACCAAGTCATTCCACTCTGGAATAAGGTTATTTAAAGGACAGCCTGAAGTCATTCCTTTTATCATCATGCCGCTTTGGCAGAAGGGTACACCGCACTCCATACATCTTGCACCTTGAAGCTGCTGTTGCTCTTTCGGCAAATGGGTGTGAAAATCCTTGAAGTTTTTAATTCTTTCTTTCGGGCTTATTTCTTCCCCAATTTTTCTTTCGTATTCCAAAAATCCTGTAGCTTTTCCCATTTTTGTCCCCTCCTATCCTCTCATATTAGCATAAAATGCTTCAATCTGTGCTTCTTCACCGCTTAAGCCTTTTTCTTCCATCTTAATAATGGCTTTGTACATCTTGTCATAATCGTGTGGAAGTACTTTTTTAAACTTACCTAAATATGTGCTAAAATCGTCAAGTATCTCTTTACCCTTTTTAGAGCCCGTTGCTTTAACATGTGCCTCAATCATTTCTTTAAGCACTGCAACATCTTGCTTATGCAAAACTTCTTCAAGGGATACAAGTTCTTTGTTTACTCTTGTGTAAAAATCTCTATCCTCATCTAAAACATAAACAATACCACCGCTCATACCTGCGGCAAAGTTCTTACCTGTTTTACCTATGATAACAGCAATACCACCTGTCATATATTCACAGCCATGGTCGCCTACGCCCTCAACAACTGCCTTTGCACCACTGTTACGTACGCAGAAACGCTCGCCTGCAACACCGTTGATATATGCCTCGCCACTTGTTGCACCATAAAGAGCAACATTTCCTACAATAATGTTTTTATCCTGTTCAAACTTACTGTTTGCTGGTGGATAGGTAATTAGCTTACCACCAGAAAGCCCTTTGCCGAAGTAGTCGTTGCAATCTCCTTCAAGTTCCAATGTAAGTCCCTTTGGAATAAATGCACCAAAGCTTTGTCCACCTGCACCCTTACATTTAACTCTCATTGTGTCCTCATCCAAACCTTCTGGGTATCTCTTTGTAATTTCAGAGCCTAAAATTGTACCCAATGAACGGTCTGTGTTTTTAACATCAATTTCAATAGATGTTGGAACTTTATTTTTAAGTGCGGCATCAAATCTCTTTAAAAGCACACGCATATCAATGGTTTTTTCCAATTCAAAGTTAAAAGTTTGTTTTGGGTCAAAGCAGAAATTTTTGTTTGCATCAGCAAATGGATTATTAATAATTTGAGATAAATCCACCTTTGTTGTTCTGGTTTTTGCACCATCTCTAATTTTAAGAAGGTCACTTCTACCAACCATTTCCTCTATTGTTCTAACACCAAGCTTAGCCATATATTCTCTAAGCTCCTGTGCAATAAAACGCATAAAATTAATTACATATTCTGGCTTGCCTTTAAATCTCTTTCTAAGCTCTGGGTTTTGTGTTGCAACACCAACTGGGCATGTATCCAAATTACAAACCCTCATCATTACACAACCCATAGTTACCAGTGGTGCTGTGGCAAACCCAAATTCTTCGGCCCCTAAAAGTGCCGCAATTGCCACATCTCGTCCACTCATAAGCTTACCATCTGTTTCAATGGCAACCTTGTTTCTAAGACCGTTTCTAATTAAGGTTTGGTGTGTTTCAGCTAAGCCCATTTCCCATGGAATGCCTGCATTTTGTATAGATGTTCTTGGTGCCGCACCTGTACCGCCATCGTAACCAGAAATAAGAATTACCTGTGCTCCTGCTTTTGCTACACCTGCCGCAATAGTTCCAACGCCAGCTTCCGAACAAAGCTTTACCGAAATACGAGCATCTCTGTTTGAGTTTTTAAGATCGTAAATAAGCTGTGCCAAGTCCTCAATAGAGTAAATATCGTGGTGTGGTGGTGGTGAAATAAGTGAAACTCCAGTGGTTGAATGTCTTGTTTTTGCAATCCAAGGATAAACCTTTTCCCCTGGAAGGTGTCCACCTTCTCCTGGTTTTGCACCCTGTGCCATTTTAATTTGAATTTCATTTGCACTAACAAGGTAACGGCTTGTTACGCCAAAACGTCCTGAAGCAACCTGTTTAATTGCTGAACAACGGCTGTCGCCGTTTGCATCTGGTGTAAGACGGTCAATGCTTTCGCCACCTTCACCACTATTGCTTTTCCCTCCTAAACGGTTCATGGCAATTGCAAGGGTTTCATGTGCCTCTTGGCTAATAGAGCCATAGCTCATAGCTCCTGATTTAAAGCGTTTTACAATAGAATCTACACTTTCAACTTCCTCAATAGGAATAGGATTTTTTGCAAAGTTGAAACCGATAAGTCCTCTTAAATTCACCTTTGCCTCATCGTTAATGAGAGTGGTATATTCCTTAAACAGCTTATAATCTCCTGTTCTGGTTGCCTCTTGAAGCATATGAATTGTTTTTGGATTATAAAGATGTTCTTCCTTCCCACTTCTGAATTTGTGACTGCCTGAACTTTCAAGTGTGAGGTCTGTAGCCAAACCAAGAGGGTCAAAAGCAGACCTATGCAATTCATGGAATTCACTTTGAATATCATCAAGGTCTATACCACCAATACGGCTTACAGTGTTTGTAAAGTATTTATCTACAACTGATTTATCTATGCCAACTGCTTCAAATATTTGTGCACCCTGGTAAGACTGAATTGTGGATATACCCATCTTTGAAGCTATTTTTACAATACCATGAAGTATTGCTGAATTATAATCATCCACAGCCGCATAATAGTCTTTGTGCAGTAAGTCTTCATCTATAAGGTAACGAATTGTATCCTGTGCAAGGTATGGATTTATTGCACATGCCCCATAACCCAAAAGTGTAGCAAAATGATGTACCTCACGTGCCTCTGCTGTTTCAAGTATCAGTGCCACGTCAGTTCTTTTCTTAGTTCTTACCAAATATTTGCTAACTGCTGACACTGCCAAAAGTGATGGAATAGGAACATGGTTTTCATCCACCTCACGGTCAGAAAGTATAAGAATATTAGCTCCGTCACGGTAAGCTCTATCCACTTCTACAAAAAGACGGTCAATTGCTTTTTCAAGTGATGTATTTTTATAATAGGTAATAGGAATTACACCAATTTTAAATCCCTCAATATCCATGTGCTTAATTTTAAGCAAGTCAGTATTAGTAAGTATTGGGTTATTAACACGTATAACCTTACAATTTTCTGCTTTTTCTTCAAGAAGATTTCCCGCATCACCAATGTATACTGTTGTGCTTGTTACAATCTCCTCACGTATTGCATCAATTGGTGGATTTGTAACCTGTGCAAACATCTCTTTAAAGTAGTTAAACAATGGCTTTTTAGTTGCAGAAAGTACAGCCAAAGGTGAATCAACACCCATGGAGGCAATAGCCTCGCTTCCTGTTTTTGCCATTGGCAAAATAGCTGTCATAACATCTTCATAAGTATATCCAAAAGTTTTTTGAATCCTTGCAAGTTCTTCTTTTGTATACTTAGGAATTTTCTTGTTAGGAATACGTATATCCTTAAGCTGTACAAGGTTTCTGTCAATCCATTCGCCGTAAGGTTGACGGCTTGCATAACGTTCTTTCAATATATCGTCATCAATAAGCTCACCTTTTATTGTATCAACCAAAAGCATTTTGCCTGGTCTTAAACGCTCTTTTCTGATGATTTTTTCTGATGGTATATCCAAAACACCAACTTCAGAAGAAAGAATAAGTCTATCATCATCTGTAATATAGTATCTTGATGGACGAAGACCATTTCTGTCCAAAACTGCACCCATTACCTCTCCATCGCTGAAAAGGATAGACGCCGGACCATCCCATGGTTCAAGCATTGTTGCATAATACTGATAAAAATCTCTTTTACTTTGGCTCATGTTCTTATTGTTGCTCCAAGGCTCTGGAATTGTTACCATTACTGCAAGTGGTAAATCCATTCCACTCATTACAAGAAATTCTACGGTATTATCAAGCATTGCACTGTCTGAACCTTCTTGGTTTATAATAGGCAATACTTTGTGCATTTCCCCTTTAAGCACATCAGTTGCCATAGTTTCCTCACGTGCAAGCATAAGGTCTGCGTTACCCCTAATTGTATTAATTTCGCCATTGTGCAAAATAAAACGGTTAGGGTGTGCCCTGTGCCAGCTTGGTGTTGTGTTAGTGCTAAAACGTGAATGTACCATACCAATTGCTGATTCATAATCTTTATCCTGCAAATCCATAAAGAAAAGACGAAGCTGAGTTACAAGAAACATGCCCTTATAAACAATGGTACGTGCTGAAAGTGAAGCAACATATGTGTTGTCATTACTCTGCTCAAACACACGTCTTACAACATATAATTTGCGTTCAAAAGGAAGTCCTTTTTCCACATCTTTAGTACGCCTTACAAAGCCCTGTAAAATACTTGGCATACAGTCAATTGCCTGATGTCCTAAAATTGATGGGTTTATAGGAACTTCACGCCAGCCAATAAATTCAAGATTTTCTTTCTCAACAATAATCTCAAACATTTTTTTAGCTTGGTTTCTTTCCAACTCATCTTGAGGAAAGAAAAACATACCAACTGCATAATCTCCCTCATCGCCAATTTTAAAGCCAAGTGCCTTTGCCTCTTTATTGAAGAACTTGTGGGATACCTGAAGAAGTATGCCTACTCCATCACCTGTTTTGCCCTCTGCATCCTTACCCGCTCTATGTTCAAGGTTTTCCACTATTTTAAGTGCATCCTCTACTGTTTGGTGCGTTTTAATACCTTTAATATTTACAATTGCACCTATACCACAGTTATCATGCTCAAAACTTGGGTCGTATAAGCCTTTTGCTTCGTTGTTTTTTAGAAACATATTCTCGCTCATAATCTTCTCATCCTTTCTGTTTATATTACCCTCCGAAAAAATTAACTCTTGAAAACATTTTCGGTTTTAAGGGATAAAAAAAAGTCCTTAAGCAAAAACGGACATACTCCGCTATGCTTAAGAACTTCTTTGCTCTTGTGCACATTATAATACTTTATTGTACATAAATCAATAGAATATATTTTATATCCAGTATAAATTTTTCTTATGTTCAATTTCTTTCCATGCTTTAAATAATTGTGTTTTTAGAACTTAGTCATAAAATCGCCGTATGCTGGGCCGTTGTGTTCACAAACATCCAAACCTGTTATTTCCTCTTCAGCATCTACTCTAAGACCAATTGTTTTCTTAATTACATTAAACATAATAAACGCCATAACAGCTGTCCATACACCAACTGCGGCAGCCCCTATAAACTGTACACCTAAAAGATGTAATCCACCGCCGTAAAACAAACCTGTAATAGCACCATCTGTACCAGGTGCATAGTTAGCAAATAAACCTACAAGAAGCGTTCCTATAACTCCACATGCAAGGTGAACACTTGTTGCACCAACAGGATCATCAATTTTGCATCTGTCAAAAAATCCTACAAAAAATACTACTGCAAACCCTGCGATAACACCAATTGCAATACTTCCCCACATAGTTACTACCTGACAACCTGCTGTAATAGCTACAAGACCTGCAAGTGAACCATTAAGTGTCATTGATACATCCGGCTTACCCATTGTCACCCAGGTTACAACCATAACAACTACAGTTGCTGCTGCTGCTGCAAGGTTTGTTGTCATTGCAATGTGACCAATTTCAAGGCTTGCACCAAGAGTTGAACCTGGGTTAAAACCAAACCAGCCAAACCAAAGGATAAATACACCAAGTGCACCAATTGGAATGTTGTGTCCAGGAATAGCATTAACTTCACCATTTTTACCATACTTTCCAATACGAGGTCCAATAATTGCTGCACCAACAAGGGCTGCCCAGCCACCAATGCTATGTACAACTGTTGAACCTGCAAAATCTACAAAACCAAGCTTTGAAAGCCAGCCGCCGCCCCATACCCAGTGACCAACAACAGGGTAAATAACCAAACTAATAATAAAGCTGTAAACACAATATGAAATGAATTTAGTACGTTCTGCCATAGCACCTGATACTATTGTAGCCGCTGTAGCACAGAACACTGTCTGGAAGAAAATAAATGTTCCTGGTGTAAGAGTTTCGAAAGCATCAAGCTTTAAGTTTGCAGGATTAAAAAAGCCTGTTGTACCAATAAAACCTCCTGCACTCTCACCAAACATCAAACCAAAACCTATTAAAAAGAAAATAACTGAACCAATTGCAAAGTCCATAAGATTTTTCATAATAATATTGCCTGCATTCTTACTTCTTGTAAATCCTGTTTCTACCATTGCGAAGCCTGCCTGCATAAAGAAAACCAACGCTCCTGCTATTAATACCCACGTTACATTCAACGTCCTTGTTAATTCCGCAATATCCATAATAATAACCTCCTAATAAAA
>JAQVIB010000072.1 GCA_028695945.1 Lachnospiraceae bacterium | reverse complement strand
TTACGTTCTTTCATGTATACTAGTAAGTTAGGAAAGATATTATTGGTTGAGATAATTAAACCAAAGTATTCCATTATAATGGGACATTTGCTTAATCTTAGAATATCAAAGGTGCTGATACGGCCATTTGTTTTTATCAATAAAATTGATATGACACAATATAAGAAGTGCGAATTCAGTTCATACAATGACTTTTTTACAAGGAAAATTAAGGCTGAAAAACGAAAAATTGATGAAAAAGCATCACATTTAATAGCACCTTGTGATGGAAAACTAACTGTATACGATATTAACGATACAAGTGAATTTATCATTAAAAACACTTCATACACTATGGAAAGTTTATTAGGAAGCAAAAAGCTTGCTTCTAAATATGAAGGCGGAGTTTTGCTGTTGTTCAGACTAACAGTAGATGATTATCATAGATATTGCTATATTGATAATGGTTACAAGACGAAGAATTTTCGAATTAAAGGGTTGTTTCACACAGTAAATCCTGTTGCTAATGATTCAGTACAGATTTATAAGGAAAATACCAGAGAATTCACCATGCTTAAAAGTGAGAATTTTGGTAAACTTCTAATAATGGAAGTAGGAGCATTGTTTGTAGGCAAAATTGTAAATTATCATCAAGAGAAACGTGTTAAACGTGGGGCAGAAAAGGGTAAGTTCGAATTTGGAGGCTCTACAATTATCGTTTGTGCAGAAAAAGGCAAAATTAAGATTGATAAAGACATTTTGAAAAACACAAGGCTAGGAATTGAAACCGCTGTTAAAATGGGTGAAAAAATAGGAATTGCACAAGAATAAGACAATCGTTTGCAAACATAAAAATTACCCTAGGAGGTATTTTTATGAGAAAACCTTTAAGTGATGGTTTTACTAGGCAAATTGTTGCAGTAAGTTTTGATTCTGATGGGAGAAGAATTGAGAAAGATTTTGATGCAATGCCAGAAGATGAAAAAAGAAAAATACGAATACTAAATAACCAAAGGGCATTAAAGGCGGCTGGCTATGTGAGGGTTAACGATATGGTGGAAAATAAGCTGCCTTAGAGTGAAAAAAGTCATTGATTTCAAAGCACAATTAAAAGCTTTGAAATTAATGACTTTTTTGTGTTGCAGAAAATTGTTCATACTTTCCACTAGCTTCACCCAGTGATGCAACAATATGGCCGTTTCCCTGTTCCTCCAGTGTTGTGGCAACAGGCTCAAATTCTACGGTATAATCACCAACATCTGCAACAAATGCACCGCTTGTGCTTGTAAAAGAAATATTATTAATAATTTCCATGTCACTGCCAGGGGTAAGTCCGTTTTCTTTAAGCACATATTCCAAAACTAACTCTGGCATTCCGCCAATTCGTCCGCCTATAACAGAACTACCATTAAGGTCAGTCCACTTGAAATTTGGTTCATCTTTTCTGGAAACCAGGAAATTGCCTGCACGCTGTGTAAGCTGTGCGAAAGACATTGCATAATTTTCTCTGCCCTCATTGTAAACATAAAGACCAGCTTCTGTTCCCAAAAGAGCTATGTCCGCAGAATTTGAAAGGAGAGCCGTCATGGATTTATCTGCACCCTGACCAACATCTAATTTTATTTTAAGCCCTTCTTCTTCAAAAAATCCTTTTTCCAGTGCTACATATTGTGGTGCATAAAAAATAGAGTGCACTACCTCGTTAAGACGTACCTCCTGAAGAGTTTCTTCCTTTTTACATCCTGCAAATGAAGTAATAATAAGTAAAAGCGAGAAAAAAATACAAATTAGTGCTTTACTTTTTTTCATTTTACAGCCTCCTGATTTTTTTAATACACAATATTCAAATGTGCTTGTTTCAGTGATAAATTTTTCTGTAAGTTTAACAAAAAGTGGTGTATAATAAGCAAAGTGGGAATTGAACTAATGGAGGTTACTATGCAGAAAAAAGTTATGCTTGTAGATGGAAACAGTATTATAAACCGAGCTTATTATGGAGTACCGTTGCTTAGCAATGCGGAGGGCAAATATACCAATGCGGTTTATGGATTTTTTAATATATTATTTAAGTTAATTGACGAAGATAAACCAGATTATTTGGCAATTGCCTTCGACCTTAAAGCACCTACCTTTCGCCATGAGAAATTTGACGGTTATAAGGGCACAAGGCATGCAATGCCAGACGAATTGGCACAGCAGATGCCTATGCTTAAAGAACTTCTTTCGGCTTTAAATATTAAGCAGTATGCGGTTGAAGGTTTTGAGGCTGATGACATTTTAGGTACACTTTCAAAAAAGGCTGAGGATATGGGTTTTGAGTCTGTTATTGTATCAGGTGACCGTGACCTTTTACAACTTGCCAGCAATAGCCTTAAAATAAGAATTCCTAAAACAAAAGGTGTCAGAACAGAGGTTGAGGACTATTTTGAAAAGGACGTTATTGAAAAATATGGTGTTACACCAACGGAATTTATAGACCTTAAGGCTTTGATGGGTGATTCATCGGATAACATACCAGGAGTACCAGGAATAGGTGAGAAAACTGCAACAAAAATTATACAGGAATACAAAAACATTGAAACAGCAATAGAAAATGCTGAAAACGTGAAACCTCCAAGGGCATCTAAAAACTTGCAGGAATTTCAGGAACAAGCAAGGCTTAGCAAGTTTCTTGCCACAATTGTTAGGGATATGCCAATAGAGTTTAACACTGAAGACATGCAAATTATAGGAAGTCAAATTTCTGCACAGGCATATGAACTTATTAAAAGATACGAATTTAAAAGAATGCTTAACCGCTTTAGCGTAGAAGAGGAAGAAGTCTCAAAAGAAGAGAAAAATGAAGAAAAGTTTCAATGCAAGCTTATTGTTTCTAAATTTGAATTTACCGAATATATTTCCTCTATAGAAAAAGGAACTGAAACTGCATATCTGATTTTTGTTGAAAATGGAATTTTAAAAGGCTTGAGCTTGTATAATCATTCAGCAGGAGGAAGTTTTGTGTGTATTACGGAAAGTCTTAATGAAGAGGCAGTAGGTAATATTTCAAGAGATTTTTTCGAAAGTAAAGAGTATATAAAAATAGGACATAATATAAAAAGTGATATAAGCCTTATGAGAAAATTAGGCATAAACTTGGATGGAGTTACATTTGACACTGCCATTGCCGCTTATATACTTAACCCAACAAGAGAAACCTATAATTGTGACGACATTGTGGCGGAATTTTTAAACAAAACAATAAAGTCTGAAGAAGAGGTTTTGGGCAAGGGGAAGAGCAAAAAATCTATACTGGATATTAAAGACGAAGAACTTTTGGATTTTGCAGCACCACAAGCACAGCTTATCTTTGAAGGGAAAAAAGTTATGGAAGAAAGGCTGAAAGAAAATGGTCAGGTATCACTTTTTTATGACATTGAGATGCCGCTTATTTTTGTGCTTAGCGACATGGAAAAGTGGGGAATGAAGGTAAATCGTGAGGAGCTTTTGGAATATCAAAAGAACCTTGAAAGCGAACTGGAAGGTCTTACTACAGAGATTTATTTTCTAGCTGGCGAGGAATTTAACATTAATTCACCAAAACAGCTCGGTGTTATTTTGTTTGAAAAGTTAGGATTAAAGGGAAGCAAAAAAACGAAAACAGGATACTCTACAGCGGCAGAAGTTTTGGAAAAGCTTAGATTTGAAAGCCCTGTAGTAGATAAGATTCTTCTTTACCGCCAACTTAGTAAGCTTAAAAGCACTTATGCAGACGGACTTTTAAATGTAATGGATAAAGAAACGGAAAAAATTTATTCTACCTTTAACCAAACTATCACTGCTACAGGAAGAATAAGCAGTACAGAGCCAAACTTGCAGAACATTCCTATAAGGTTAGAGCTTGGCAGAAAGCTTAGAAAGGTATTTATTCCTACCAGTAAAGAGTATGTATTTTTAGATGCCGATTATTCTCAAATTGAACTTAGGGTACTGGCGGATATGGCGAATGACCAAACCCTTATTAATGCTTTCAAGGAAGGTCAGGATATTCATCGTCTTACGGCATCGCAGGTGTTTAACATTCCGTTTGATGAGGTTACACCACAGCAGAGGTCTAATGCAAAGGCAGTTAATTTTGGAATTGTATATGGTATTGGAGCATTCAGTCTTGGGCAGGATTTGGGCATACCACGTAAGGAAGCAGAGCAATATATTGAAAGCTATTTTGAAAAATATCCAAACATTAGAGTTTACATGGACAAAACTATTGAAGATGCAAGGAACAACGGTTATGTATCTACAATTTTTGGAAGACGACGTGCTATGCCTGAACTTAATGCTACAAATTTTGTGCAGCGTTCCTTTGGTGAAAGAGTTGCAATGAATATGCCAATACAGGGAAGTGCAGCAGATATAATTAAAATAGCTATGGTTAAGGTACACAGCGAAATTAAAAAGAGAGGCCTTAAATCACGACTAATTTTGCAGGTGCACGATGAACTTTTAATTGAAACTCACATAGATGAAATTGAGGAAGTATCTGTTTTGCTTAAAGAAAATATGGAAAATGCAGTTTCCCTTAAAGTGCCTATGGAGGCAGAGGTTAAAATGGGTAAAAGCTGGTATGAAACAAAGTAAATTGGTGGTGTAAAAAATGCGGATAATAGGGTTAACAGGCGGAACAGGCAGTGGAAAAAGCGTCGTAAGCAAAATTTTGGCAAAAAAAGGTGCTTATATTATAGATGCAGATGCAATAGGACATGATATAATTCTAAAGGGAAAGCCGGCGTACAATGAATTAGTTAGTTATTTTGGAAATGAGATTTTGGATAGCAACGGGGAAATAATCAGGAAAAAGCTAGGTACAATAGTATTTAAAGAAGGAAAAGAAAAGCTTGCTTTTTTGAATGCTTGTACCCATAAATACATCTTTATGGAGATTGAAAACAGAATTAAACAGGCGAAAGAAGAAAGTGCAGAAGTTGTTATTATTGATGCACCGCTTTTATTGGAAGGAGAATTTAAAAACCTCTGCAATGAAATATGGGTGGTTTATGCAAAAGAAGAAATTCGACTTGAAAGAATAATTACTAGGGATAAAATTGATAAAGAACATGGAATAAGCAGGATAGCATCACAGCCAACTTGGGAAGAATACAAAAAATATGCAGACGTAATTATTGACAACAGCGGAGAGATTGAGGAAGTGGAAAGGCAGATAGAAAAATTATTTGTTAAGGATTAGGAGAGTACAATGTTTTATTGTTTCAGCCTTAAATGGCTCAGAAAAACTGGTACATATTTTCTTTTTTTAATAGCGGTTGTGTTGGGGTTAAGATGTTTTGTATTACCCAACTTATTTTCCAGAGAGCACAAGGATATTGTTGAAAAGTATGCAAAGGAAAATGGGCTTGAAGAAAGTCTTGTATATGCGGTTATGTTTGTTGAAAGCAGATTTGATGAAAATGCAGTATCTCCTAAAAATGCAAGGGGACTTATGCAAATATCTGCTACTACAGGCAAATGGGGCGCCGATGTATTGAATATTGAAAATTTTACTGAGGAATCTTTGTTTGATGCCGAAACAAATATAAAAATTGGTTGCTGGTATTTGGCTGTGCTCTTTAAGCAATATGACAATAATCAAGATACGGTAATTGCGGCATATAACGCTGGAAGTGGGAACGTAAGCAAATGGCTTGGTGATGTAAAATACTCGTCGGATGGAATAAATTTATATGAAATTCCATTTGGAGAAACAGATAAATATGTCAGGAAAGTAAATATTGTAAAGAAAATTTATGAATTTATTTACTGATATGGAGGAAAAGTATGAAAAGGATTTTAGTTGCGTTTTTAGCGGTATCTCTGTTCTTTTCAGGATGCAAAGCCCAAAAGGATGAGCAGAGTAACGAACTGATAGCAGTTCAGGTTGGTGATGCCAACAAAATAAACAAAAAAGATAATAAAGATTTGACTCTTAGTATGCGTACTGCAATTACCCTTAATCCTCTTACAAACGAGGATGCATCAGTAGATAACATACTTCGCATCATGTATGAACCTCTTGTTGGGATAAACGAAAGCTATAAGCCTGTGTCTAGTATTGCGGAAAGCTGGTACTACGCAAGTGAAGGCAGAGAACTTAACCTTAAAATTAAGCATGGTCTTAAATGGCACGATGGAAGCAGTATTACAGCTGATGATGTTATATTTTCCCTTAATACATTAAAGCAAGCTGGGGAAAATGCAGTATATAAGCCGTGTATAGAGCGTGTTGCAAGCTTTAGCAAAACGGATGATTATACAGTATCGGTGCGTTTTACAGAGGCTTTTAGTGGAAATATATATGCTATGAGCTTTCCGCTAATTTCTTCGGCATACTATGGTAGTGAAAGTGTTCTTACAAGCAGTAAAAATTTGGTGCCTCTAGGCAATGGGGCATATGCCTTTGATGACTATACTGCGGCAAAAGAATTAAGACTTAAGGCTGTTAATAACAGTTTTGCAAACAGACCATCTATTCAAAATATTATTGTAAATATAACTACCGATGCGGATACAGATGTATACACATTCAGTCAAAGGATTACGGACAGCGTTGTGGCAGATGAAACAGTTTTAGGAAAGTTTGATTTAGACGGAGGGGCAAAAAAGTTTTCCTATGCAAATAATTATTATGACTTTTTAGGTTTTAATTTTAATAACGAGATTTTCAACGATAAAAATGTTAGAAAAGCCGTGGCGCTTGCGGTACCTACTGAAAGTATAATTGATGGTATCTATTTATCTAATGCAGTTGCGGCAGACACTCCACTTAATCCGCAAAGCTGGCTAAATAGCGTAACGGAAAGTAGTTATAGTTATGACCTTACAGGAGCAAGACAATGCTTAGAAAATGCTGGCTTTAAACTTGGTGAAAATGAAAAGGTTAGAAGCAAGGCTTACAGCGAAGGAGTGAAAAAGCTTGATTTTACCATACTTGTAAACCAAGAAAATGAGGAGAGGTGCCAAGTTGCATATAAAATTGCAGAGGAACTTAATGGCATAGGCTTTGATGTTAAAACTGAAAAGGTAAATTTCGATGACTATATTTCAAGACTTGAAAGCGGAGATTTTGATATGTATATGGGTGGATGGGAACTATCAATAGTGCCTGAGTTTGGGTTTTTATTCAGAACAGGCGGGTCTGGAAACTATGGTGGCTACAGCAATGCAAAAACTGATGAGCTTATAGATGCAATGTACAGTGCAGTTGGCGAGGCGGCAATGCGTACAGCTATGACACAGTTGCAGATGCAAATTTGTTCTGAAATTCCTTGTGTAAGCATTGTATTTAGAAAATCAGCATTATTTGTGGACGAAAGAATTGCAGGCAACATTGTTCCGTTGCAGTTTAACAGCTACAATGGAATTGAAGGCTGGTATATTGAATAAAGATAGGGTGATAGAATGTCTCAGTTAAGAAGAGATATACTTACAGGTGAATGGGTTATTTTTGCATCAAATAGAAGAAGGAAGCCATACCATTTTGCTATAAAAAGCACTCCAAAAAAGAAGACGGATAATACAGATTGTCCTTTTTGCCCTGGGAATGAGGACAAAACTCCAGACCAAATTTATCAAAACGGGGCAGATGGAGAATGGAATCTTAGGGTTTTTAGAAATTTATACCCTGCGGTTGATACAGACTGCTTTGAGAAATGCAATGAGGATTTTTATTATTCTGAAGCTGGAATAGGAATACATGAGGTACTTGTTGATACACCAGACCACAATGGCGACCCAAGCCAATTTACAGAGGAACACATGTACAACATTTTAAAGGTTCTTCAACACAGGTTTAAGGTTATTGAGGAAGAGGACTTTATTAAATATGTGCAGATATTTAAAAATAATGGTCCAGAAGCTGGGGCGTCTATTGACCACTCTCATTGGCAAATTATGGGAGTTTCGGTTATTCCTTTGGAGCAGGAAAAAGCCTTAAGAAACATAAAGGCATATCGAAAAGAAAAAGGTAGCTGTGTTATATGCGATATGGTTAAATACGAGATAAAAAACAAAACAAGGATAGTTGCGGAAAATGACAGTTTTGTTGCGTTTGTTCCATATGCTGCAAAGCTTAGCTTTGAATTATGGGTGGTGAGCAAAAAGCATGTTTCCACCTTTGGTAAATTGAGCGAGAATGACCTTAAAGAACTTGGAATAATGCTAAAACAATTGCTTAAAAGGGTAACAGAACTTAGAGATGGTATTTGCTATAACCTCTGCTTTGAAGATAGTCCTAAAGACCGTGAAGAGGAGGATTTTCACTGGTATATGCGGATACTGCCACGAATTGGAGCACCAGCAGGGTTTGAATTTGCTACAGGCAGCTATATAAACCCAATGTTGCCTGAAACTGCCGCAGAAAAATACCGCAGTAATGAAGATTGGAGTAAATAGTAAAAAATCCCACTGAAAAAGTGGGATTTTTTACATAAAATTATGAAAAGCTATCTTTTTTTTGGAAGAAACGACATTACATCATCTTTGCTTAATGCCCCAGTTAAGAAAAGTAATACAAGGTAAATTAGGAAGAGCAGTATTGTGGAAAGAGCAATTATGTATAGATTGAAAGTTGGGTTTTTTGGTATAAACTGCAATACGATATAGGCTGATACAGCACAAATGGCTGGTAATATTATGCTTTTATAGGTTGAAAACCGTATATTACTTTTTTTAGAAATTTCTTTTACGCCCATGGTTGAAGTAACAATAAGGCTTAGGGTAATTCCAACAATAAATGCGTCAGTACCCCAATGAGGTATAAAGATATAAATAAAAAATAAGTTTATTCCAGAGGGAATAAGGTTTTGGCGGAATATAAAGCTATGGCTGCCAAGGCCGTTTAGTATGCCACTTATAGTGATTTGCATATACATAAATGGGCATATTATGCAAAGGCGTAAAAGCAAACTGCCAAGTTCTTTTTGACTATATATGATATAACAAATTTCTTCTGGAAATGCGGCAAAAACAGCGGCAAAGCCAAAGCCTATTACGGC
Organism: Lachnospiraceae bacterium; assembly: GCA_028695945.1. Lineage (GTDB taxonomy): Bacteria > Bacillota > Clostridia > Lachnospirales > Anaerotignaceae > UBA8514. The sequence continues at coordinate 265 of JAQVIB010000072.1, read as the reverse complement.
AGTGTAGGTAATGGCTTTTTCTATTAAAGCGGCTGTCATGCGGTTATTGTTTGTTGCCCGTGCTTCACTTAGGGCAGGCACAAGCGTAACAGAAATTGCCATAAGCAACGCACTTGGCAGTTGAATAAGAGGCATTGCCATACCGGTTAGGCTTCCAAAAACAGAAAGCACATTTTCTCCTCCTCCAAAAAGGGCCAGACGCTGAGGAATAAGAATATTTTCAATGGCGGCAAGTAAAGAACCCGTCACGCGTGCAAGGGTTAAG
>JAQVIB010000071.1 GCA_028695945.1 Lachnospiraceae bacterium | reverse complement strand
ACGTAAATTGCCAGCAAATATTTTTTTACTGTCTACCACAGCACATACACCGTATCCACCAATCTCCTGATAGTCAGTAATTTTTGACACCTCAACAACTTCGTCTTCTTCAAACTTCGTAACAATACTCTTTGCAATTGGATGATTGGACATTTTCTCAGCGTATGCCCCAACCTTAAGCAATTCTTTTTCATTAAAATGGTTGGCTTTAATTTCGGTAACCTCAAAAACGCCCTCAGTAATTGTTCCTGTTTTGTCCATAACTACTGTATTAATTTGACACAATGCTTGTAAATAGTTACTTCCTTTAACAAGTATTCCGTTTTTTGAAGCCTCTCCTATTCCAGAGAAAAATCCTAATGGAACTGAAAGCACCAATGCACATGGGCAAGAAACAACAAGAAAAATAAGGGCTCTGCCTATCCACATTTTTAAATCCGAACTTCCTGTAAATATTGGTGGTATAAACGCCAAAGCAACTGCACCAATTACAACAGCGGGTGTATAAATTCTAGCAAACCTCGTTATAAACTGTTCTGTTTTTGTCTTTTTTGCTGCCGCATTTTCGGTAAGCTCCAGTATTTTCACAACTGTAGAATTAGCAAAAACCTGTGTTACACGTATTTTCAGCAGTCCGCTTGTATTAATACTTCCACTTAATACGTCACTATTTAAGCGTACCATTATTGGAACGCTTTCACCCGTCAATGCCGATGTATCTAAAGCACTTTCTCCATCAATTACTACACCGTCAAGAGGAACTCTTTCACCTGGTTTAACCACAATAATGTCTCCTAAAGATATCTCCTCTGGCTTGGTTTCAACAATCTTTTCACCAACAACTAGGTTTGCGTGGTCGGGTCTTATATCCATAAGGCTTCGTATTGACTTTCTGCTTTTTTCCACTGCCAAATCTTGAAAAGTTTCGCCAACCTGATAATACAGCATTACAAAAACAGCCTCTGGCATTTCACCTGTGGCAATTGCTCCTATTGTGGAAATAGACATCAAAAAGTTTTCATCAAAAACCTGACCTCTAGAAATATTTTTTATTGCACGAAAAAGTACATCTCCGCCAAAAACAAAGTAAGCACCCATAAAAAACCCTGTGTTCAGCCATTGTGGCTCTTTTACAACAACTGCAGCAATAAATAATGCAATACCTATAGCAAACCTAATGATTGTATTTCTTAAATTTGATTCCTCTCCATGGTGGTGTGCTTCCTCTTCATGATGATGGTTTTCTCCGCAGTGGCAGTGTTCTTCTTCGTGATGATGGTCTTCTGCACAATGACAGTGCTCCTCTTCGTGATGATTGTCTTCTCCGCAATGGCAGTGTTTCTCTTCTTGATTATGGGATTTCTTCAAATAGTTTTGTCCTCCACTGTTGTTTTCTTTTATCCCTACTTTCACATCTGGTTCATACTTGTTAGATATCTTCTTTACATCTTCAAATACCTTTTCTTTTAATTCATTAGCTTCAACCTCAACCTCAAGTTCTTGCTTAAATAAGTTTAAATTTGCACTTTTAACCCCTTTAAGCTTTTGTGTATCACGCTCAATTTTACCTCCACAGTTAGAGCATGTAAGTCCATTTAATGCTATAATCATCTTCTCCATAATTGTCACCTCATTTTAATATTTGTTCCCATGAACAACCGTTCATATATACTACAAAACTATAGGTATTAAAAAACTGCGATATTTTTTAATACCCTTTTTTATGTTTAATATGTTCAATTCCCTGCCTAAGCACATTTTCCACATGGCTGTCATCCAAAGAATAATAAACCGTTTTTCCTTCCTTTCGATACTTTACTAAATCGTTCTGTCTTAATACCCTAAGCTGATGCGAAACCGCAGACTGAGTCATATCTAATCTATCAGCAATATCTCCTACACACATCTCACATTCCAAAAGTAAATGTAAAAGTTTTATTCTTGTAGAGTCTCCAAACACTTTAAAAAAATCTGCCACATCATATATAAACTCTTCTTTTAAATTTTCATCAATTCCTTGCATGGAATTTTGGAAAACCATAAAGTCTTTAATCTCCATGAAAACACTTCCTTTCGTTACATGAATATCTGTTCATGCATTTATATTACTATGCGAACTATTAATTGTCAATAAAAAACTAAAGCCGTAAGATATTTTTCTCCTACGGCTTCACCTTTATATTAGCATAAAATAACCAAGTACTAGTATCCCAAGCACAATTCTGTACCACCCAAATATTTTAAAATCGTGCTTTTTAATATATGACATTAAAAATTTAATTGCCAAAACAGATACAATAAATGCAACAACCATGCCCGTTATTAAAATCATAGCCTCTGCACCTGTAAACCCTGCACCAAATTTCAGTATTTTAAGTAAACTTGCACCAAACATAACTGGTACAGCTAAAAGGAAAGTAAATTCAGCCGCAACCACACGGGATACTCCAATTAGCAATGCACCAACAATTGTAGCACCTGAACGTGATGTTCCAGGAAAAACAGCCGCTATAAGCTGAAAAAATCCAATGATAATAGCCGTATTAAACGTAATTTCATTAATGCTATTTATGTGTGGCTTCATGTGCTTGTTTTTGTTCTCTATCACTATAAACATAATACCAAACACAATAAGCGCAATGGCAACGGTTTGATAGTTATAAAATAATTCATTTATTTTGTCATCAAACAGTAACCCAACAACTGCGGCAGGGATACATGCAACAACAATTTTGCACCACATAAGAAATGTACTTTTCTTAATCTTAATTTCTCCATTTTTTCGTACAAACGGCCACAGTTTATTCCAATACAACACTACAACTGCAAGTATTGCACCAAGCTGAATTACAACCTGAAACATCTCCAAAAAACTTGCACTTACATTCAGCTTCACAAATTCATCTAGCAAAATCAAATGTCCCGTACTGCTTATTGGCAGCCACTCTGTTATACCCTCCACTATGCCAAAAAGCACTGCTTTAAAAAACTCTGTCATTAATCTTTCCTCCAAATCATTTCAAATAAAAATAAGTCTGTACCAACGTTTTTCAGTAGGCAGTTAATAACTTTAACTAACACATTGTATATTAATATTGCTAAAGCTTCAATGCGATCTTTGTATTTTAATATAATATTAAGAAAAAACTTACATATGCAATTGATTTTTATTTTTATTGGTGGTAAACTTATTAAAACTTAAAATATGTGCTAGGGGTGCCGTTTTACGGCTGAGAGAATTTTTTCAACTCTTTTTTACCTGATACGGTTAATACCGTCGTAGGGAAGCAAAATTATGGCACAGCGAATATTTTTCAGCTGTGTCTTTTTGTACCAACAAACCGCCTCTGCACAAATAAATGAAAAGAGGTATTTATATGAAAACAAAAAAACTTACTATTTCCGCCATGTTTGTGGCAATTGGCATTCTTACAGGTACAGTAATTTATATACCTGTAGGTGCGTCAAAATGTATGCCTGTTCAACACGCAATTAATGTAATTTGTGCTGTGCTTTTAGGTCCTGCCTATGCAGTTCTTACTGCCTTTTGCATTTCCCTTGGTCGAAACCTTTTGGGTACAGGCACGCTGCTTGCTTTCCCTGGAAGCATGGTTGGAGCTTTTCTTTCGGCAATGATTTATAAACACACCAAAAATAAGTTGGGTGCTGCCGTTGGCGAAGTTTTCGGCACAGGTGTTTTAGGTGCACTTATTGCCGTACCTATTGCCAATCTATTAATGGGAAAAAGTTCAGGTGCATTGCTGTATGTGTTCCCGTTCTTTTTAAGCAGTTTTGGTGGTGCAGTAGCTGCTTACATAATTTTAAAATCCAGTGAGGTTTTAAAGCTTGGCAAAAAAATAGAAGATTAAAGAGTAAAAGGGAGGAACAGCAATTATGAAAAACGTACTAACTATTGCAGGCAGTGACACCTGCGGAGGTGCTGGCATTCAAGCAGACCTTAAAACCTTTTCCGCCCATGGTACATACGGAATGAGTGTAATTACAGCCGTTACCGTTCAAAATACACAAGGTGTTTTTGGCTGTCAGGATATTACACCAGAAATTATTTCTGCACAAATTGATGCTATTTTTACAGATATAGACGTTTCCGCAGTTAAGGTAGGTATGGTTAGCCAAATAGAAACAATTAATGCCATTGCCAATAAGCTTGAACAGTACAATCCAAAAAATATAGTTATTGACCCTGTTATGATTTCTAAAAGCGGGTTCGACCTTCTTCAGCCTCAGGCAAAAGACGCATTAATTAATCGTCTTATTCCTCTTGCAACTGTTCTTACACCAAACCTTCCAGAGGCAGAAGTTATAACAGGTATGAAAATAAGCACCATTGAAGATATGAAAGATGCAGCAATAAAAATACACAAAATGGGTGCTAAAAATGTTTTTGTTAAGGGTGGGCATTTAGAAAATGATGCAACAGACATCCTCTTTGATGGTAAAGAAATGCTTATATTTAACGGCAAACGTTTTGACACTAAAAATACACACGGAACAGGCTGTACCATTTCATCAGCCATTGCCTCAAACCTTGCAAACGGTCTTAGTGTAGAAAACTCAATAAAAAACGCTAAGGACTATATTTCCATAGCAATAGAGCATTCCTTTTCCATAGGGAAAGGTGTAGGACCAACTCACCATTTTTATTCACTTTACAAAAAGGCCGGGATGATAAATGACTGATTTTTCTGCAAAGCTTAGTTGTATTCTTAAAAATATACGTTTGTCAAAACCCGTTGTTCACCACATAACAAACTTTGTAACCATAAATGATTGTGCAAATATAACAACTGCCCTTGGTGCATCTCCTGTTATGGCGTATAATAAGGACGAAGTTGGCGAAATGACTGCTCTTTCCAATGCTCTTGTTCTCAATCTTGGCACACCAGATTTTTCAAGGTTTGATACCGTTACATTGTCAGGCAAAACTGCCAACCAACTTAGTATCCCTGTAATTTTAGACCCTGTGGGAATTGGTGCAACAAGCTTTAGGCAAAATGGAATTAAACACCTTTTAAACCAAGTATCCCCGTCTGTAATTAAAGGCAAAGCTTCTGAAATAAAAACTCTTACTGGTCTTGTAATAAGTAAAAATAAGGTTATAGACTCAGAGGAAAGCATGGATACAGCCAATATAGAGGTAATTAAATCATTTGCACTCAGTCTGAATGCAGTTGTTGCAATTACAGGCAAAGTTGATTATATTACCAATGGCACACAGCTTATTAAAATTAACCGTGGAACAGAAATGTTTACATATATAAGTGGTGCTGGGTGTATTACATCATCAGTTATTGGGGCATTTTGTGCTGTGGAAAAAGATACCCTTCTTGCAACTGTCTGTGCCATTTATGCCGTAAATATTTGCGGAGAAAAAGCCGCAAAAGAATGTAACGGGCCAGCAGATTTCAAAATAAAGCTTATAAATGCACTTTACGCTTTGCATAGCGAAGAAATTATGGAAAAAGAAATTTATTTTGAATAAAAAGCCTTAAAATTTACCTTGTAACTGAAATAACAGAGATTTCTTTGAGAACTTTGAAGGAGGAAGTTGCAATGAGTGTTACACCAAACAGAGATGAAGCATGGAAATTGCTTTGTGAATTTAACCAAAATGATGCCCTTTTAAAACATGCACTTACAGTTGAGGGTGTTATGCGTCACTTTGCAGCACTTGAAGGTGAAGATGTTGAAAAATGGGGTATAATTGGCTTACTGCACGATTTGGACTATGAAAAATATCCAGACCAACACTGCATTAAGGCAATGGAAATAATGAAAGAGCATGATATTGACGAAGAATATATTCATGCTGTTGCCAGCCACGGTTGGGGCATTTGCTGTGACGTTGAGCCAACACACAAAATGGAAAAAATTCTTTTTACTATAGATGAACTTACTGGTCTAATTACTGCCGCATGTCTTATGCGTCCATCTAAAAGCGTATTGGATATCGAGCTTAAAAGCGTTAAGAAAAAGTATAAAACCCAAAGCTTTGCCGCAGGTGTAGACAGAAGTATTATAGAAAAAGGCTGTGCCATGATTGAAAAGGATTTGGACTACGTTATAAACGAGGTAATAATGGGAATGAGAGAGTGTGCCGAGGAAATAGGTCTTAAAGGTGCATTATAATTGTTGATAAACTGCATAATAAGTATTATAATTATAGTTGATATTGAAATCATTCAGTATCAACTATTTTTATATTGCTTTTAAGGAGGCCTAAATATGGACAGAGATATTCCCTTGGATTTATATAAAATATTCTGTGTTGTAGTAAAATCAGGCAATATGTCGTCTGCCGCAAAAGAACTTTTTATCTCTCAGCCAGCAGTAAGCATGTCCATACGCCAATTGGAAGAAAGAATGGGTGCTCCACTTTTGGTACGCACCACAAAAGGAGTTCGCACCACACCAGAAGGCAGTGTTTTGTATGAATATCTTGAACAAGCACTTACCCTTATTAAAACAGCTGAAAACAAATACCTTGAAATGGTAAACCTTAAAACAGGTGAAATAAAAATAGGTGCAAGCGACACCGTTATTGCAAACCTGCTTATGCCCTATTTAGAAAAATATAATACTAATAATCCCAACATCAACATTAAGGTTACAAATAAAACAACTTATGAATCCCTTCGCCTTTTAAAAAGTGGTATTGTTGATTTGTGCTTTATAAACCTGCCAATACAAAAAGACAATGACTTAGAGATTGTGCCTTTTAAAACTATACACGATTGCCTTGTTGGCGGTTCTAACTATAAGGAAATTGCAAAGAACGGTATAAAGCTTAAAAATATACACGAGTACCCTCTTTTGCTTTTGGAGGACTTAAGTAACTCACGAAGATTTTTAGATTCCTTTGCACAAAAAAATGGTGTTGTGCTTAAACCAATTATTGAACTTGGAAGCAGTGACTTACTTTTGGATTTTGCAAAAATAAATTTAGGCCTTACCTTTGCCATAAGAGAATTTACAAAAGGGCAAATAGATAATGAGCAATTGTTTGAAATTCCCATTTCACCTCCAATTCCAAAACGCAGCATTGGTCTTGTTAAACTTAAAAATGTAGCTTTAAGCCATGCCGCTAAAAGCTTTGCTGATATGTTTCTATAAAAAAATAATACCTTGGGATTTTTTCCCAAGGTATTAGACTGTCAAAAACCCTTGGGCGTTGCCCAAACCCACTTGCTTTTTGAAAAAAGCAAGACCAAAAACTTTTATTACAACCGCATATTTATGCGGTTGTAGATGGGTCAAGGGTAAAACCCTTGTGGGTGTTTGAGGGCAAAACCATCAAGGTCTATTTCTAACGTTTTATTCCTCGTCTTCGCAGTCTTCTTCGTCCCAAATTTCATTGAAAGCCGCACTTACTTTTTCAAATTCATCATCGTCTTCAATCATTCCAAGTTCAACATCGTCATCTGTTTCCTTGTACTGATAAATAAGAACGTTTTCTTCTTCTGTAGGAAGAAGAGCAATATAATCCTTACCTTCTACCTCAAACACACCAATAATGCCACATTCAAGTTCAGTATCATCATCAAGTGTAAGTATCATAGTTTCCATTTCTTCATGCTCGTGGTCATGTTCACAACCACATTCGCATTCATGTTTTTCATCGTTCATTTTTATTATCCCCCTTTTGTAGGTTATTTAATCCATCTTAGATAGTATACCAAACGAAGAAATAAAACAATTATTTTTTTGTCTTTTCATTACTCTTTGTTACTTTTCCCGGTTTTTTTGTGGTATTTACATTAGGTTTTCCGCCTCTTTTTGACTTTATATCTTCAAGCTTGCCATAAGACATAACTTTTTCCGTAAACTTAATGTCAAATTCTCTTTCATATCTATTAAGCCACTTTTTCTCAAAGTCGGTAACAACTGAAATAACTATACCGCCTGCACCGTTTCTTCCTGTTCTTCCCGCCCTATGCTGATAATATACAGGCTCTTCTGAAATATCTAAATTTACTACAATTTCAACCCCATCAAAATCCAATCCTCTTGCACCAATATCCGAAGCAACAAGTATGTTTATCCTACCCTCACGGAAACTGTCCATTGCATTTTTACGGTCATTCTTGTGTGCAGTTCCATAAATGCCATCCGCTTTAAGTCCATGAAAATTAAGCTTTTCCACCATAGTCTCAATATTGTTAGGATTATTTATAAACACAATAACGTGTTCGGGCTTAAGCCCAGCCATAATCTTTCTTAAAACAACAATCTTGTCTCTAGCCTCAGCCATAATATAGTAATGCTCAATATTTTCAGGCAAAATACCCTTTTCTTTTTCAACTACTTTAGGCTCACTCATTATCTGCGACGCTGCTCTTTTTGTAGCCTCATTAATTGAGGCGGAAAGCAATACAATTTGTCTTTCGGATGCAAGGGTTGTTTTAACAACCGCCTTAACATCGTTTATGTTAAGGTTATCTAGCATTCTGTCTGCCTCATCAATTACAATTGTTTTGCATGTGTGTGCCTGAATTTTTTTCTTTTTTATTAAATCCAGTATACGCCCTGCTGAACCAATAACTATCTGTGGCTTTTCTTTTAGCTTATCAAGCTGTCTGGTTATGCTTGCACCACCAATTATAAGAGCACTTCTAACATCCACACCCGAATTTTCGGCCAAAACCTGTGCCTGCTTATTCACCTGTACCGCTAGCTCGTGTGTGGGTGTCACAATTATAGCCTGGGTGCTTCTAAGCTTGGTATCTACCTTCATAAATATTGGTAAAAGATAAGCAAGTGTTTTACCCGAACCTGTTTCACTTTTGGCAATAACATCAGTTCCCTGCATTATTTCAGGTATAACCTTCATTTGTATGTCAGTTGGCATTTCAATGCCCTGTTTCCTCAGTCCCTCTGCAAGCTCATCACTTATTCCAATTTCCCTAAAACTCAAAATACTCATTAGTGTACCTCTTTCTTCAAATAAATCTGTACGAATATTTATATAGTATATAATTTTTTATAGCTTCTGTAAACATAATTAGTTTTTGTCACATTCTTCAAAATAATCCTCTATGCCTAAATATATGCTCCATGCCACCTTTTGCTGATATTCTTCCGAATTTAAAAGATCCTCTTCATTAGGATTTGATAAAAATCCACATTCCACCAATGCTGTAGGAATTAATATATTTTTTAATATGTAATAATCGGTATTTGCCTTTGCCTGTCGTTGATTTGTATTATCCAAATCACTTTTCAGCCGGGATTGTATATATTCAGACAATTTTTTCCCTTCTTCAGAGCCATTATAG
>JAQVIB010000070.1 GCA_028695945.1 Lachnospiraceae bacterium | reverse complement strand
TGTTAATGCTGATAAATGTATTACCTGTAAGCTTTGTCTTAAATCTGGGTGTCCTGCATTAAGGCTTGGAGAAAAGGTAACAATTGATACTGAAAGCTGTAACGGCTGTAACATCTGCGGACAAATTTGTCCTGTTGGTGCTATAGAAAGGACAGGTGAAGAGTTATGACAAAAAATATATTGCTTGTTGGTGTAGGCGGACAGGGAACAATTTTAACCTCTAAAATTCTTTCCAGAGGGTTAATGGAAAAAGGATACGACGTAAAAATGTCGGAAATACATGGCATGAGCCAGCGTGGCGGTACGGTTACAACACAAATTCGATTTGGCGAAAAAGTGTATAGCCCTGTGGTTGAAAAAGGAACGGCAGATATTATAGTTGCTTTTGAAAAATGCGAGGTTTTACGCTGCATTGAAAGTCTTAAAAAAGACGGCATTTTGGTTGTAAATGATTATGAAATACAGCCTGTAACTGTTGCAATTGGTGCGGCAAAATATCCTACGGAATTAATTGAAAGCTATAAAGAAGCAGTTGAAAATACATATATTTTAGATGCATTTGGCATTGCAAAGGAACTTGGTAATGCAAAGTGTATGAACATTGTACTGTTGGGTGCATTGGTAAAAATGCTTGCCCTTGAGGAAATAGATTGGAAAGCACTTATAAAGGACGAAGTTCCACCAAAGGCTGTAGAGCTTAACATAAAAGCCTTTGAAAATGGATATGCAATATAAGTAAAATAGCGGTTATTCAATGTGTACATAGTTTACACACTGAATAACCGCATTTTTATTTGGTGTTAATAAAGCATTTTCAGATTAAAGGAAAACCTTGGGCTTTGCCCAAACTCTGTCACTTTTTGAAAAAAGCGATACCAAAAACTTTTATTAAAACCCGATATTATTCTAATTCTCCATTAATGGAATATTCCAACTGTGTATTAGATGATTTTTTCATTATGTCATAAAGCAAGCTTGCTTCGCTTTTGGTTTCAATTTCAGGAAGCTTTGAAAAGAACAAGCTCATAAATGAATCGTCAGTGTATTGTGCATCAATAAACTCGCAGTCTTCAAATTCAGCTTTTCCTTTAAGCATATCCATAAAATCATCGTGGCTCATAATGTCATCTATTAATCCTAATGCCTTTGCTTGTTGTGCAGAATAAACACGTCCGTCTGCAATTTGTTTTGCCTTTTCAAGTGGAATTCCACGTTCTTCTGATACTATGCCAACAAAAATATCATAGCTTTCGTTAATCATGGATTGTAAAATATCAATTTCTTCTTGTGTAGTACCAGCTGTTGGGCTTAGCATATTTTTATTTTTACCACTCTTAATGGTAATATCTTTTATTCCAAGCTTATCCATAAGACCTGTAGCATCGTAGCTGTTAATCATAACACCTATAGAGCCTGTCATAGTCATACGGTTTGCATAAATTTCATCTGCCGCCATTGAAAGGTATAAAGCACCAGAAGCCGCTGTTTGTGCATAGTAGGCATAAATTGGTCTTCCAGTTTCTTCTTTATATTTCTTCAGGGCAAGGTACATTTCATCACTTTCATATGTTCCGCCGCCACCAGAATTAATGTAAAGAATAAGACCTTTATTTTTATCATCATTTATAAGATAATCCAACTCATCAAGTGTCCATTGATGCTGATAACCAGTTGCTACACCGTAGCCATTTACATTGTCGCTGGCTATTATACCTTCTATGTAGATGGTTTCAACATAATCACCATAAACTGTATCGGCTTCTTCAACAGTATCAGCACTACTAAATGCAGCTGCAATTCCAAAGATAATAAATCCGTTTAAAGTAATAAAAATTCCAAGTGCTATAAGACCCCAAAATAAGCAACCCTTACCACCTTTGTTTTTACTGTAATTGGTATTATAGTTGGTGTTATAGTTTATTTGCTTGGTAGTCTGTGGTTTGTCAGCAGGTTCACCAGTCTGCTTTTTTTCCGTATTGGCATTTGGCTTTGGTTTGTCAGCAGGTTCAACAGCCTTTGGTTGTTCTGCCTTGGCATCGGTTTGTGGTTGTTCAGCAGGGGCATCAGTCTGTGGTTGTTCCTCTTTCTTTTCAAGTTCCACTGGCTTTACCTCACTGCTATTTCCCATTAATTCGTTTTCGTCCATTTCGTTCCTCCTAATTGTCAATTCATATAAATTCTATTATAACATTTTTTTCTAATCTGTGTAGGTTTTTAACAAATTTGTAATAAAAAAGGCTTGTATATGAAGTTTACACATTTTAAATCAAATAAAAAGTTCACGTTTTTTAATTAAATGGTGTGATATAATAATGTTTGGAGGTGGTTTATGTGAAGCTTGCACTTTTACAAATAGGGGCAGACAGTGCCTTGAACTATAAAAATACCCAGGAAAAAATGTTAAGAATGCTTGAAACGGCAGGAGAAAATGGTGCCGATTTTTCAATTTTGCCAGAATGTACTTACCCAGCTTATATGGCTGGTTTTAATAGTGAAAATTACTACAAAGCACTGGAATTTAATGATGAATTGCTTGAAAAAATAGGTTGTATTGCACATAAATACAGCATGTTTATTGCAGTTGGAATTTCTGTATACGAGGGAAATATGTTACGCAATGTGGCAATAGTGTTTAATGAAATGGGTGAAATAATTCACAGCACGTACAAGTCAAACTTATGGCATTTTGACCATAAATGCTTTACCGCCGGTGAAGAATTTAAAACCTTTGATACACCATGGGGAAAAATGGGAATGATTATTTGTGCTGACGGTCGTATACCAGAAATAGCACGTATACTTGCCCTTGATGGTGCAAAAATGATTATTGATTTAGTAAACTTAACGTCATCTTCAATGAATGTGAAAGATTTTACTAATCCGCAATATGAACATTATATAAATGTTCGTGCCTGTGAAAACAAGGTATGGTTTGCCGTTTGCAGTAAAATGGGTGTAGAGGATAATTGTGTATGCAATCTTGGACGGTCTATGGTAATAAACCCTGATGGTGAATATGTTTCTCAGCTATCATCGGATGTTGAGGATATACTTTACTGCGATGTAGATTTAACCCAAGATTTTGGTAAGCCTTTAAGGCGTAATCCTGAATTGTATACAATAATTACCGAGGAAAATGAAAATTTGCCTGTAATGAAATATATGAATGAGCCTATAATACCAAGCAAAAGTCAGTTTTTTACATCATCAGTTCAGTTTAAAGCAGAAAATTTAAAAGAATTTGAAGAAAAATCCAAAAGATATATTAAAATGAATGCATATTGTGATGGAAATATTGTGTTTTTACCACAAACCACCTTTTGCGCCCAACCTAAAGAGCTTTACCAGTCAGTTTCAAAGTATATAACAGAAGAAATTGTAATTGCAGTTTCAAAGGTAAACGATGAGGAGAAATATGCCCTTGCCATTGATAAAACAGGAGTAATTGGAATTTGGCACAAAACAAAATTAAATAATAGTGTGCCTTACGCCTGTGTTGCCACAAATTATGGAAAAATAGGTGTTATATTTGATGATGAACTTTATATACCAGAGATTGCTAGGTGCTATATGCTTATGGGTTGCCACATACTATTTGTTAGTGACAGTAAAAAAAGAACTATGGACAACAAATTTTTATATACCCGTGCTTCAGAAAATAAAATTTATTTGGTGCGAAATTCGGCGTCAGAAGGCGATATGACCACCATTGTAAACCCAGATGGAAAAACAATGGCAGTATCACTTAAAGGCGAAGAGCAGATTATTTGTGCCTATACACTTCCATCATACTCCGCATGTAAGGGCGTAGTGCCTGGTACAGATGTAGTAATTAGTAGAATTGGAAGTAAATATAGCAGATTACTTCGAAAATAATTGTCTATAAATATCTAAAACGACATAATACTAAGTATAAATAGCATTGCACGAAATAATTTGTCGATAAAAAAAAATTGGCAATTTCCTTCATAAATCGTATAATAAAAAAATAAATATATTTACGGTTGGTGAATTTTATGGAATTTAAAGACAGATTAAAAATGTTAAGACGAAACTACACAGTAGATGGAAAAAGATTAACTCAGGAAAAATTAGGTGACGTTTTGGGCTATAAGTATACGTCTGTATCCAATTACGAATCTGGAAGAAATGAGCCTTGCATAAGAGATTTAATTAAGCTTTCAAAGTTTTTTGGCGTAAGCTTGGATTACCTTGTTTGTTCATCTGATAAAACCATTGTTGATACTATGGATAATGAGTTGTATAATCTTTGCTGTTCATTTACTCCTGAGGAACAAAAAAGGCTAATAGGTATTATTAAAGAAGTTAAGGAAATGAAAGAAATGGGTAATTAATAAAGTGCAAAAAGGTGATGGTATATTTCCATCACCTTTTTATACATTTACTTTATTTAATTTACTTTCCTTAAAGAATATATTTTATTTTCTGCTAAGATACACTCTATTTCTTCTGGGTCTGAAATTGTATCCAATATTTTTATAGTAAGGTATTTAATATCATTTGCTAAATCAAAAATTTCGCCATGATGTTCACCCGGAGTTAATATTTTTACAATTGGGTTTAAGGGAAGCCCAGCAACTGTATTTATAACAACACCCTTAAGACCATTGCTAAGTAGAACAAGAACATCAACGGGATATGCTGCGGCAGAAAGTAAAAATGCACTTAGTATATCTACGTCAAAATGATTACCAGCACAACTCATCATATAGTTTATAGTATCATGAGGTGTCCATGATTTTCTGTAAGAACGGTCTGAGGTGAGGGCATCATAAACATCAGCTACAGCTATAATTTTACCAAATACATGTATTTCATCTTCCTTTAGACCTCTTGGGTAACCCGTTCCGTCTATTTTTTCGTGGTGAGTAACTATTCCATCAAGAATATCTTTAGATAATCCGTGGCAAGTACTTAATTTTGCAATTCCATAGTCTGGATGTTTCTTCATTATAGCAAATTCTTCGTCAGTTAATGGACCTGCTTTATCAAGTATTTCAATGGGAATATTAAGTTTACCTACATCGTGAAGCATTCCTGCTGTTGCAAGTTCTTTCAGCCTATTGTTTTTGTAACCAAGGTTATTACCTATTATAGTTGAAAGTATACCAACTTGCATACTATGTACATATGAATACTCGTTATAGTTTTTAATATCAATAATGTTCATTAAGCATTCGTGATTTTTTGTAACAACATCAACGAAATAGTCCGCTATTTTACTAACAGATTCTACACAGGCAAATATATTTCCTTTTTCAGCTTGAAGTGACTTAAAGATTTTTCCAATTTCATCTGTGATACGAATTTTTTCTTCCATGGATATAATCTCATTTACTTCTATATCTTCGCAGCCTTCACACTCTATGTATACACCCTGTATTCCTTTATCAATAAGGCGTTTAATGGTAGATACTCCAAGGGTAGTACCAATGTGAATTAATGGGAAACAAGATGATTTTCCCCATATATCTTTTGCTAAAATCATCCCAGGTTTTAAATTGTTAGTGGAGACGTAAATCATTTTGGATACTCCTATATCTACAGTTTATAATAAGTTAAGTAAATATTTAATGCATTTAATAACGCAATTATAAGCAAATTATAACATTAATTTAATATATTGGCAATAAAACCTTTAAAAATGTCAAATTTTGAAGTTTGTATTATTTATTATGCATATTAAGATAAAGTGTATTGACAAAAATGTTAGCTAAAGATAATATTGTTGGTATGCAATAGGATTTAAACTATTATTAATAATATTAGGATGTGTTTTTATGACTTTAGATAAACTTGCAATAGGTGAAAAAAGAAAAATTCTTGCCGTAAACGGTCAGGGTGCTTTAAGACGACGTTTGTTAGACATGGGTCTTACCCCGTATACGGAAGTTATGATAAGAAAGGTTGCACCCATGGGCGACCCTATAGAACTGCATTTAAGAGGCTACGAGCTTACGATACGACTTGATGATGCAAAAAACATTGAGGTTGAGGATGGTGTTAGTGAATGATATTTGCTCTTGGAGGAAATCAAAATTGCGGTAAAACCACCTTGTTTAATCAGCTTACAGGCTCAAACCAGCATGTAGGTAATTTTCCAGGGGTTACAGTAGACAAAAAAGAAGGGCAAATTCGTGGAAGAAAGGATGTAACGGTTGTAGATTTACCTGGTATTTATTCGCTTTCACCTTATACAAGCGAAGAAATTGTAACAAGAGATTTTCTTATAAACCAAAGACCCGACTGCATTATAAACATTGTGGACGCTACAAATATAGAACGTAACCTTTATTTAAGTCTTCAGCTTATGGAGTTAAATATACCTATGGTAATTGCTCTTAACATGATGGACGAGGTAAGGGCGAACGGTAACACCATAAAAATTAAAGAGCTGCAGAAGCTTATAGGAGTGCCTATGATACCAATTGCAGCTGTTAAAAACGAAGGTGTAGACGAACTTACAGAAGTAGCAGTTGCCATAGCACAAGCAGGAACAAAGCCACAGTCTGTTGATTTTTGTTCTGGTGCTGTACATAGGGCAATTCATGGCGTTGCACACCTTATAGAGGACCATGCCATTCGTGCCAAGGTTCCGCCAAGGTTTGCATCAACAAAGGTAATTGAAGGCGACGAGCCTATGATGGAAACCTTGAGACTTACGGATAATGAAAAAGATATGATTGAGCATAATGTGGCGGAAATGGAAAAGGAATTAGGAACAGACCGTGAAGCCGCATTAGCGGACATGAGATACAAATTTATTGAAGGCATCTGTTCTAAAACTGTAATTAAATGCGGTGAAAGTAAAGTACATCAGCGAAGTGTTAAAATTGACAGCGTGCTTACACATAAATATTTTGCAATTCCAATTTTTTTAACTATAATACTTGCCATGTTTTACCTTACCTTTGGCGTTATTGGTTCGGCATTAAGTGATTTGCTTTCCATTGGAATTGATGCATTAACTAATGCCGTAAGTTATGCTCTTACGGTTTATGGAATTAATCCTGTTGTTCATTCCCTTATTATTGATGGAATATTTGCAGGTGTTGGCAGTGTTTTAAGCTTTTTGCCAATTATAGTGGTTCTGTTTTTCTTCTTGTCTATGCTGGAGGACAGCGGATATATGGCAAGGGTTGCCTTTGTTATGGATAAGCTGTTAAGAAAAATTGGATTATCGGGGCGTAGTTTTGTGCCTATGGTAATTGGTTTTGGATGTTCTGTTCCTGCTATTATGGCTACAAGAACATTGGCAAGCGAGCGTGACAGAAAGATGACCATTCTTTTAACACCGTTTATGAGCTGTAGTGCCAAGTTACCTATATATGCCATGTTTACGGCGGCATTTTTCCCTAAGTACCAAGCATTGGTTATGATTTCTTTATATATTATAGGAATTTTGGTTGGTATTACATCTGGTTTAATATTCAAGGGAACGCTTTTTAAAGGCAATCCTGTACCATTTGTAATGGAACTTCCAAACTATCGTTTTCCAAGTTTAAAAAGCGTTTTAATGCTAATGTGGGATAAAGCCAAGGACTTTTTAATGAAGGCATTTACAGTAATATTTTTGGCAACTATTATCATTTGGTTTTTACAAACCTTCGATACAAGGTTTAACGTAGTTACCAACAGTGCAGACAGTATGCTTGCTTACATAGGAAAATTTGTATCACCATTTTTTGAACCTATCGGTTTTAAAGACTGGCGTGCATCTACGGCACTAATTACAGGTTTTACAGCAAAGGAAGCAGTTGTAAGTACAATGGCGGTACTTATGGGAAGCACTGTAAGCAATTTTTCGGAGGTTTTGGGTGGAATGTTTACCCCATTACAGGCATTTTCTTTCCTTACATTCACACTGTTATATACACCTTGTGTAGCAGCTATTGCGGCGGTGCGTCGTGAAATGGGCAGTGGAGTTGCAGCAGTTGCAGTTGCGGCATACCAAATATTTGTGGCATGGGTTGTTGCGTTTTTGGTTTATAATATAGGTGGATTGTTTTTTTAGGAGGTTAATATGAATTTATGGGATTTTATACTGATTGGCATAGTGGTTATACTTGTTTTTTCGTCTATAAGAAAGATAAAGCAAAGAAGTAAAGACGGCGGTTGCAGTAGTTGCAGTGGTTGCGGTGTGGACAATTGTGCCAGCAGAAAAAACGAAGAAGAAAATAAGAAGTAAAATAATTAACAAAGCTCTGTTGCTATATTTTAGTGACAGAGCTTTTTATATTGTATACAAAATTTATGTACAAAATGACAAAAAACATCACAAAAGTATACAATAACAGCTAAAAACAATATAAATATTTAGAGTTTATGAAGTGTGTATTTTTACGAAAGAATTATGTTGCTGTATGACGGATAGTATGCTATACTTCACTTTATTATTAGTAACATTTACAGTAGAATACACTAAATTATATAGATTGCGAGGGACTATTAACATGGGTGTTGATAGAGATATTTTTGAAGGAGCAGATAGAATTAAGGATTGTTATTTTTCACCTGTTAGGGTTGTAAGCGAAAGAGTTTTTGAACTTCAACAACAGGGACATCAGTTTGTAAATTTTGGTGAGGGTGAGCCAGACTTTGATACACCAAAGGGAATTGTGGATGCAACAATAAATGCACTGCAAAACAAATATACTCACTATGCAAATAATCGTGGTCTTATTGAATTAAGACAGGAAATAAGCAAATTAAGTGAAGAGGTTAATGGTATTTACTACAATCCAGAAGATGAAATAATTGTTACATCCGCAGGGGCTGAAACAATTAACGATGCTATTATGGCTTTTTTAAACCCAGGTGACGAGGCAATTATTTTTACACCTGCATTTTTTAACTATGAAAATCTTATATTAATGGCTGGGGCAACAGTGGTGGACATTCCTTTAAAGGGTGAAAATGGTTTTCAAATTGACCCTGATGAGCTTAGAAGAAATATTACAAGCAAAACAAAAATGATTATTATTAATAACCCATGTAATCCAACGGGTGTGGTTTTCAGTGATGAAGTTTTAACTGAGGTTGCTAAAATTGCCGTAGAAAATAACTTAATTGTTTTCAGCGATGAAATTTACAGCAAAATTATTTATGGAAAGGATAAATTCCGTTCAATGGCATCTTTTCCTGGAATGAGAGAAAGAACTATTATTGGAAGCGGTTTTTCAAAACTTTATTCAATGACAGGCTGGAGAGTTGGATATTTACTTTTTGATAGACGAATGATGTCTAGTCTTTTAAAGGTACATCACTACTGTGTAACATGCAC
>JAQVIB010000069.1 GCA_028695945.1 Lachnospiraceae bacterium | reverse complement strand
CAAAACAGGCGGTTGAAGAAGAAGGAATACAGGAATTAATGCGTATTTACGTAAAATTCCATGATGAAGCAGAAAATAAGCCGGAATTAGAGGACGAAGCCAGAAGTTGGTTTGTAAAAATGCAGGATGGCGATGAAGAAGCTCTTTCATTATGGAAATGGTTCTACGAAATAAGTATGAAAGAATTTGACCGTGTTTATGCTATGCTTGGAGTAAAGTTTGATGCCTACACAGGTGAAAGTTTTTATAACGACAAAATGGCGGCTGTTGTTGACGAACTTAAGGAGAAAAAGCTCCTTGTTGAAAGCGAAGGTGCAATGATTGTAGATTTGGAGGAAGAAAAGATGCCTCCTTGCTTAATTATTCGTAAAGATGGTGGCACGCTTTATGCAACACGTGACATTACAGCTGCATTATATCGTAAAAATAAATACAATTTTGAAAAATGTTTGTATTTGACAGCGTTAGACCAAAATCTTCATTTTGCCCAGTGGTTTAAGGTAATTGATAAAATGGGTTATGAATGGAGTAAAGATTTGGTACATGTTCCTTTTGGACTTGTAAGCCTAGACACAGGTAAGCTTTCAACCCGTAAGGGAAACGTTGTGCTTATGGAAGAGCTTTTAAATCAAGCAATTAACGAAACAAAGAAGATTATTGAAGAAAAAAATCCTGAATTGCCTAACAAGGAAGAGGTTGCAAAACAGGTTGGAATTGGAGCAGTAATTTTTAACGACCTTTATAACGGACGAATTAAAGACGTTGTGTTCAGTTGGGAAAGAATGCTTAGCTTTGAGGGCGAAACAGGGCCTTATGTTCAGTATACAAATGCAAGGGCTTGCAGTGTACTTAAAAAAGCTGGCGTAACACAATTAAATACTAATGTGGATTATTCTTTACTTGCAGACGATAGCAGTGCAGAAGTTTGCAAATTGCTTGCAGATTTCCCTAATAAAATTAAAGATGCTGCTGCAAAATATGAACCATCTATTTTGTCTAGGCATTTGGTTAATATTGCACAAGGGTTTAATAAGTTCTATCATGATAACCCAATTATTTCCAGTGAAGAAAATGTTAAAAACGCACGCCTTGTTATTGTATATGCAGTTAAAACTGTACTTACAACAGGCCTTGAACTTTTAGGCATTCACGCACCTGAACAGATGTAAACATAATTTTGGCTGGTGTTTCACGTGAAACATTAGCCTTTTTTGTGAAACGTAGTGTTTTTGAAATGTAGAATACATTTAAATTTGTACAAGCTAAGTTTAAAAGAAAATTTAAAAAGTATAATTTAAATATATACATTTTTATTGTTTCACGTGAAACAAAAAAACATACAAATATCAAAATAAAGGTTTAACTTTGCAAAATATTGTGGTAAAATTAACTTTATGATATTGGAGATTCATTAAAGCCAGCAATATAAAAAGGAGCCTTGAAAAATGGGAAAAGTCAGAATAATAGCAGTTACAAATCAAAAGGGTGGCGTAGGAAAAACAACTACTGCCATAAATCTTGCTGCGTGTCTGGCAGAGGAAGGCAAAGTTGTACTTATAGTAGATGCCGACCCTCAAGGAAATTCAACAAGTGGTCTTGGGCTTGACAAAAATAATCTTGAGGCAACCCTGTATGATATGGTGCTTGGAGAAACTACAATTGAAGAAACCATGACAAATACTTGTATGGATACCCTTAAAATAATACCATCTAATATGGATTTAGCTGGAGCTGAAATAGAGCTTATTGGAAGAGAAAAACGTGAGTATATATTAAAAGAACAGCTTGAAAAAATTAAAAATAATTTCGATTTCATTATTATAGATTGCCCGCCTTCGTTAAATTTAATTACAATAAATGCCCTTACATCGGCGGACACTGTTCTTGTTCCAATTCAATGCGAATATTTTGCATTGGAAGGTTTAGAGCAATTACTTCATACTATTGGCCTTGTTAAACAGCGTTTAAACACTCAACTGGAATTAGAAGGTGTAGTTTTCACAATGTATGATGCACGCACAAACCTTTCCCTTGAAGTTGTAGAGGAAGTTAAAGGAAGCCTTGGAGCAAGTGTGTACCGAACAATTATACCAAGAAATGTAAGGCTGGGTGAAGCACCAAGCCATGGATTACCTATAATTATGTACGATGGCAAATCTAAAGGGGCGGAAAGCTACCGATTATTAGCAGAAGAAGTTATTGAAAAGGAGTGGAGTTAATTGGCGCTAGGTAAAAAAGGCGGACTAGGAGCAAAGGGTAGAGGTATTACTGCGTTAATCAACTCTGAAGTAGATAATCTTGCAACGGTATCCACCTCAGATTTAGTTATCGAAATTGATATAAACAAAATTGAGCCAAACCCTAACCAGCCAAGAAAACGCTTTGAAGAAGGTGCATTGGAAAGTCTTGCACAATCCATTGAGGAATGTGGTGTAATTCAACCTATTATTTTAAGGAAAAAAGAAGATTACTATGAGCTTATTGCTGGCGAAAGACGTTGGAGAGCTTCGAAAATAGCAGGACTTAAAAAAGTTCCAGCTATAGTTAGAGAAATGGGAGACGAAGCATTATTTGAAGTTGCTTTAATTGAAAACCTGCAGCGTGAGGATTTGAATGCTATTGAAGAAGCAAATGGATATAAGCGTTTGTCTGATGAATTTGGATTAAGTCAGGATGATATATCAAAAAAAGTAGCCAAAAGCCGTTCGGCAGTGGCTAATTCAATGCGTTTGCTTAATCTTGATGCAAGAGTGCAGAATTTTGTTATGGAAGGCAAACTTTCTGGTGGACACGCAAGAACATTGCTTTCCCTTGAAAATGGTGATGAGCAGTTTGAAATTGCAGAAAGAATTTTAGAGGACAGTTTAAGTGTACGCCAAGTTGAGTCACTAGTGAAATATCGCCTTGAACATAAAAAGGATAGTAAGGAAGAAAAAACTGAAAAGGCAACGAAATTTAATGTTGAATCATTTGACAGAGTAGAGACGGACCTTAAAGCTATTTTGGGAACAAAAGTGAAGCTTAAAAGCAAGCAAAATAAGGGGAAAATAGAAATTGAGTTTTATTCCGATGAGGATTTGGACAGGCTTTTAGGATTAATTAAAAAAGCAGAAAGCTTTGAATAGAAAATGAATAAAAGGATTGGGAGTGAAAGCAAAAATGAGTGGCTTTAGTGAATTTTTGAACCAAAATTTACTTAGCATAGTTGTTGTTTTGGCAATACTTGTGGTTGCGTTAATTGTTGTAAGTATTATTGCACTTACCCAGACAATTAAACTGCGTAAAAGGTATGAACTTTTTACAGGCGGGAAAAGGCGGCCAGAATATAATATGGAGTACCAGTTTAAGGAATTTCATGCAACAGCCTCAAAAATGGAGGAAAGATATGAAACTTTAGCACAATTGGTTAGGGATATGGACAAAAACATGTCTAAATGTGTGCAAAAGGTGGGTGTTATTCGATATAATCCCTTTGATGAAGTTGGAGGGAATCTTTGCTATGCAGTAGCACTTTTGGATACTGAAAATAACGGTGTTGTGCTAAACGGAATACATAGCCGTACGGGCTCCTTTACATATGCAAAACCAATTCAGCTGGGTGTAAGCGAATATGTACTTTCGGAGGAAGAACTGAAGGCATTGGAAATGGCAATAACAAATAGCTATACTCCTGAAAGACGCTCGGAAATTTTAGATGAATTAGAAAAAAGAATGCCAATTGCATATGGTAAAAATGCAAAAGATGTACCTTTTGAGGAGTTAAGTGAGGAAGATATTAATTTAAAGGACATTTTGGCATCAAAAGACGTTGTTACGGCAGAATAAGCCATAATACATTATTTTTGTTGCCTAAAAAATTAAAATCCGAAAATCGGGGGGATTGATTTTCGGAATACACCAAAATGGACAAGGATGCACCGTTGCAGTCCGTGTCACCATAAACGGTATATTAATATTATTGCCCCAAGTAAACAAAATATTCATTTAATGAATTAAAAACCAAAATACGGAAAAAATAAGAATAAGCTTAAAACTAGCGGGAGGAAATAGTATGTTAGATGTAAAGTTATTAAGATCAGATTTTGATAAGGTTAAGGCAGCACTTGCAAAAAGAAACAAGGAATATAATTTAGAAGCCTTCGTTGATATGGACAAAACCAGAAGAGAGCTTATTGGGCAGGTTGAGGAACTTAAAAGCAAGCAAAATGCTGACTCTAAGGAAATTCCAAAGCTTAAAAAAGAAGGAAAAGATACAACAGCACTTATGGCAGAGATGAAAACTCTTGCAGACCAAATTAAAGAACTTGATGCTAAAGTTGCAGCGGTAGATGCTGAACTTGAAACATTTATGTATACATTACCTAACACACCTTGCGATTTAGTGCCAGCTGGTGCGGATGATAAAGATAATTTTGAAATGAGAAAATGGGGCGAGCCAACAAAATTCGATTTTGAGCCAAAGCCACACTGGGAAATTGGCGATGATTACGGTTTCCTTGACCCAGCTACAGCGGCAAAAATAACAGGTGCACGTTTTACTATATACAAGGGTGCAGCAGCAAGGCTTGAAAGAGCAATAATGAACTTTATGCTTGATACACATACAGAAAAACATGGCTATACCGAAGTATTTCCACCTTTTATGGTAAACAGAAAATCCATGACAGGTACAGGGCAGCTTCCAAAGTTTGAAGAAGATGCATTTAAGGTTGCAGGAACAGACTATTTCCTCGTTCCTACAGCAGAGGTTCCAGTTACAAATATGTATGCAGATATGATTTTAAGTGGAAGCGATCTTCCTATTAAGCATACCGCATACACAGCATGTTTCCGTGCAGAAGCAGGTTCAGCAGGACGTGACACAAGAGGTCTTATCCGTCAGCACCAGTTTAATAAGGTGGAAATGGTTAAGTTTACAAAACCAGAAGATAGCTATGCAGAGCTTGAAAAGCTTACTAATGATGCAGAAGAAATTTTGCAGCTTTTAGGGTTACCTTACAGAGTTGTTCGTCTTTGCGGCGGTGACCTTGGCTTTAGTTCAGCTATGACATACGACATTGAAGTTTGGATGCCAAGTTACAACCGTTATGTTGAAATTTCAAGCTGTTCAGATTTTGAAGATTTTCAGGCAAGAAGAGCAAATATTAAATTTAAAGACAGCGTAAAAGATAAAGCAAGATTTGTGCATACACTTAACGGAAGTGGTCTTGCAGTAGGTCGTACAACAGCAGCAATTTTAGAAAATTGTCAGCAGGCAGACGGTTCAATTCTTATACCAGAGGTTTTAAGACCTTATATGGGCGGTCTTGAAAAAATTACTAAATAAAACTTTAAGGTGCCTTTTGTAAGGCACCTGTTTTTAGAATAGGATGATTCTTCTTGAAGAGATGGGATGTTGTAGTGGTGCTGGTGGCTTTGGCGGTTGCTGGCGGACTATATTTTTCGGGTCTGCTAAGGGCAGATACACCAGGTGGCGTTGCTGTAGTGTATGTAAATGGAGTTGAGAAAGCTCGCTTAAGTCTCTTGCAGGATACTGAATATAGGGTGGAAACAGAACATGGATATAATATTGTAGTAGTGAAAGATGGCAAGGCAGAGATAATTGATGCAGATTGCCCAGATAAAATTTGCGTTAACCACAAACCTATTTCCTTTAGAAAAGAAAGTATAACTTGCTTACCACACAAAGTAGTGGTGGAAATAGAAGGTGGAAATGAAAATTCAGTTGATGCAGTAGTGCAGTAAGGTGGGTGGAAAATGAGAAAAAAGGTAGCATATTATGGCATATTCGCCGCACTTTCAATATTGATGGGCTATGTTGAGGCAATAATACCTGTACCATTGCCTGTACCGGGAATAAAGCTTGGTTTATCTAATGTGATAGTTTTGCTTGCCCTTTATGTAATGGGTACAAAGGAAGCTTTTTATATTTCTATCATAAGAGTATTTATTTCAGCACTGCTGTTTAGAGGGTTTCTTGGATTTTGGTATAGCATGGCTGGTGCATTTTTAAGCTACATAGTAATGGTACTAGCAATGAAAAGTGATAAAATGAGTACCATTGGTGTAAGTGTTTTGGGTGGAATTTTCCACAATTTAGGACAGATAGCAGTGGCTATTATTATTTTAGGGCGTACGGTGGTTGTTTATTTAGTGCCAGTGCTTATGGTAAGCGGTGTTGCAACAGGTTTTGCAATTGGTGTTGTAGCTAGCTACTGCACAAAGTATCTTCAAAATAGAATTTAGAATGAAGATAAACCTTGGTTTTTACTTTGTTATTAAAATTAAGACTTCTCTGAAAAAAAGGGAAGTCTTAATTTTTTGCTAAAATATAGGAATAATATTCCACAAATTCACTTATATTAGTAATAGAAAATATAAGAATTATGTGGAGGTATATATGGATATAAAAGTGCCAACTCTTTTTAATACTAAACCGACCCAAGGACCATCTGAACAGGAAGAGCTTATTAAGCATATTGAGGAAATAAATAGGCAGATGAAGGCAACACGTCAAAATTTAAACCTTGTAACAGATGAATGCCTCATTGACAGTTATATTTATGAGCTAACAGCGCTGAATAAACGCTATCAGTATTATCTTAAACGTGCAAAAAAAGAGGGATTAGTTGCATTTAGCAGTGCAGGTAAGGCATCGGCACAGTAAAAATGGAGGAATGCGGTTATGGACTCAATAACAATTATAGTTTCAATGATTGTAGTGTGCCTTGCACTAATCTCACTGCTTGTTATGGCTAAGCCACTAAAGGTATTACTAGGAATTATTCTAAATTCCGCAATTGGGGCAGTGGCACTTATGGCTTCAAACTATGTTCTTGCACCACTTGGCGTAGCTGTTGGTATAAATTTGCTTACAGTTGGCTTTATTGGTGTTTTGGGTTTGCCAGGTTTTTTGGCACTTATACTTATACAGGCAATTTTATAGTTAAAACTAACAGTTAGAAGGGTAATAATCTATAAATTGACATCAGCAGGCACAGGTGATAAAATTTCACTATTCATCTAAGGAAACGTTCATAGCACTAAATCAGAGTTTTCCTTAAAAAATATAACAAGACTAGGAGAAGTATAATGTATGCAGAATTTACTAAAACCCTGTGCCAGCAGCTTATAGCAAATGACTATCATATTGTTTCAGCAAAAAACAATATTGAGCTTACCAGGGAAACACCAATTGTTGCTATGGTACGGAATTTAAGCCCTGTACTGTACGTGGTTAACATAATTAATGCGGATATAATGCCACTTAGCACAGTAACTAAGGTTATAGAACCTCTTAACTATCAAATGGAAAAATCTCTACAAAAATTGAATTGCAGTTATGCCGTCTGTTTAAACTTGTTGGTTACAAGTGCAAGCAATGATGAGGTACAAGCTTACATAGATGAGAAACAAATTGTTACAGGAGAAAAAATTAACCAAGTGTGGTGGAAAGTTAACATAAGTTTGCAACAGCTTGTTGTTGGAAAAAATCAGCCTACTAAAATAGTGAGTTTAGCAGAGATAATAAAGCAGAGTTTTTTGCAAAATGGAAACGTGAATATATATAGCAATTCAAACGAGAACCTAAATACATTGGAACATGAATATCGTGCTAAAAGCAAATTGCCAGTTTTAACCTACAACATTCATGCAACCATAAGCCTTATTTTTATTAACATTATTGTTTGGGCGTTTCTAAAATTAACAGGCAGTGAAGCGTCGTTTATCATGCGTTTTGCAAATGACAGCCAAAGAGTTATTAATAATCAGGAATATTATCGCCTTATTACATCTATGTTTTTGCATGGAGGAATCACTCACCTTGGGTATAACTGTTTGTCGTTGTATATTTTTGGTTCTAGGGCAGAAAAATATTTGGGCAAGATTTCATATTTATTAATATATTTCATATCTGGGTTATTTAGCAGTATTGCCAGTGTGTACTTCACTGGTGGAATATCCGTGGGTGCGTCGGGTGCAATTTTTGGCATTATTGGTGCAATGATTGTTTTTACTGGCAGTAATCGACGTGAAATGGAAGGTCTTAATTTCTTTACAATTTTACTTTGGGCAATTGCAGGCATTGCTATGGGTTTTGTAGACATTAGCGTGGATAACTTTGCACATTTGGGTGGAATAGCCACAGGGTTGATAATTGAGTGGATAAATATAAAATTTATTAACACAAAAGGGTGATTTGCAGAAGTTATCCACAGTGTTTTTGTGGATAGAGTGCATAACTTTTTGTGTGCAATTTTACTTTTTTGAAAATATTTAGTATAAATTTCATAAAATTTTGCTTGGTGGAAGTAAAATAAAGATAAAAAACAGTAATTTTACTATTGACTTACAGATTATTATACAAAAAATTATTAAATTTTTTGTACGCCCACTGCAAACTAATTATCACCATAGTTTGTGTGTAATTTACAAATTAAAACATAATAATATTTAGTATACACAATATATTTCAGTATTTAGTGGCATTAAGTAAAATAGCAACTAAATAGGGAATAAAAAAGATTGAATAAAATTGAGATAATGAGGTTATCCACAATTTTGAGGGGATAACTACACTTTTTTGTGTATAACTTATTTGGAGGATGTGTACAACATGGCATTTATACAAAAAGATGAACAATATTACGTTAATAAGTACCTAAATAACAAGTTGGTTTTTGGCGAAGGACAAAAAAACGCTAAAATTTTTATAATAGGTGAGGCTCCAGGTGGAGATGAGGAAAAACAAGGCAGACCATTTGTGGGTAAAGCGGGAAAAAATTTGGATGAATTTTTAAAAATAGCAGGGGTTAGCAGAAATGATGTATACATAACCAATACCGTAAAGCTTCGTCCAACAAAAATAAGTGCCAAAACAGGAAACGCAATTAATCGTCCGCCGTCTAAAGAGGAAATAGAAGATTTTATTCCCTTACTTATGGACGAGTTATCCACAATAAAGCCAAAGCTTGTGGTTACATTGGGTAATGTTCCTCTTAAAGCAGTTACCTCAGATGAAAAAATAACTATAGGAAGTGTGCACGGAAAGCTGCTTAAAGTAGGTGAAATGCGGATTTTTCCACTGTATCATCCTGCGGCGGTTATATATAACCAAAGCCTTCGCCAAACCTACATGGATGACCTTGAAGCTATTAAAAATTATTTGTAATACATATTGTTTGTACGCAATTAGTATAGTCACTAAAATAAATCTAGGATTATTGACTTTTCAATTCCCTAAGTGCATAATGAAGGCATAAAAGGGAAACGTAATAAGACAATTAATTCAGTAGTGGATTAAGAAAACAGTTGGTAAGTAC
>JAQVIB010000001.1 GCA_028695945.1 Lachnospiraceae bacterium | reverse complement strand
TCCTACAACAATTTAGACGACCTATGGTTCATGGAAAGATACAGCCCTTATTTGGAGTGCACACCATATTACAAAATTGCGTGTACGGATATGGAACAGGAGCGGTTGGAAGAACTGAAGTGGATGGCGGCCTGCTTTGGGTTCGAGCCAGAGGAAGTAGAAGTGTTGTATCAGGAGGGTTATACCTTGGATGAGGTGGAGGAGTTGTTGTACCAGTGTGAGTATTAGAAAGGGTTAGAGCGTTTCAATAGGGTATAGTCCAGTGAAACACGGAAAAAGTGTGTCAATAGAGTTGATTTTTGTATTTTGCAACGTTGCAAAAGGCAAGTAGACCCTATTGACACTTTTTTGAGCGTAGAGGAACTTTAGACTCAATATTTTATATCAAAGATGGAAGGAGGCAGTTTGGAGAATGAAAATTGGCTACATTCGTGTAAGTTCCCAGGAGCAGAACACTTTAAGACAAGAAGTTTTGATGAAGGAACTGGAGGTTGATGAAATATTTTTGGACAAGTCTAGCGGAAAGAGCTTTGACAGACCAGAATTGAGAAGAATGCTGGAGTTTGTAAGAAATGGGGACACAGTGATTTGTGAGTCCATCAGCCGTTTTGCTAGGAATACCAAAGACCTTCTTTGGTTGATTGAAAAGTTAAATACAAAAGGGGTAGTCTTTATTAGCAAAAAAGAAGCTATTGATACCAATACACCTACAGGTAAATTTATGTTGACAGTATTCGGAGCAGTTGCAGAACTAGAACGGGAATATATTCTTCAAAGGCAACGGGAGGGGATTGATGCTGCTAAAAATCAGGGGAAGTATTTGGGAAGGAAGCGCATTGAATCCCCAGATTTTCAAAAGGTATACGGAAGATGGAGAAAGGGAGAGATTACGGCAAGGAAGGCAATGGACATTTTGGGGATGAAGAAGAACACTTTTTATCGAAGAGTGAAGGAAACGCATTAGAAGAATGTGGAAATATCTTTAGATATATGGTATTATATCTAAAGATATTATAGATTATTCCTAAAATCAAATGGGTTAGATGAGGTGGATGTTTTTTTGACAAATGTTGCAGCTTTAAAAATGGTGGTTGAGGTGGGAAGAGGAATGTTACTAAAATTTAAATTTATGATAAGAAAAGAGGACGGTTATGGAGATTACATATGTAATAGTTAGTTTTATTATCAGCAGCATTCTGGTGAACGTGGTGTCGGGATTATTTATGAAAGTCATTGGAGCAAAGGCAATGCTATTTAATGGGAAAAAACGGTTTGTGACAATTTTAGTAGTGACGTGGGTGATTTTTAACATGATTCAGGGTGCATAGTAAGCCTTGGCTTGATTAGATGACATAAGGGAAGGGGAATTATAATGTACTGTAAATATTGTGGGTCGGTGCTACCCATAGGTTCAAGATTTTGTCCTAACTGTGCAAATGAGGTGGAAGAAGGTTACTTAAAGCAAGTAATGAATAAGAACGATATTGCAAATTACGTTGGAAAAAATGAAGCATACTTCTCTCGGGAATTTTCCAATGTGGCTGCGGCACAAAAGGGCAGCTTTAACTGGGTGGCATTTTGGTTTGGCCCGTTTTATTGTGTATACAGAAAACAGTATGATATGTTATGGAAGTATTTAAAGGTGCCACTGAGTGGATTTTTAATTTCTTTTCTTGGGTCAACAATACAGATTTTGGATGGAACCATGGATATTGATGCACTACTAAAGTGGATGATGGTTTGGTTGGGGTTATCGTTTGTAGCAACTGTGTGGCTGTATGTTGCACAGGTGCGATTAGGGAGAAACTTTAACAGACTGTATTTCGAAAGTTTGAAGAAAAAAATAGCGGAAAAGAAAAGCTTAAAAGAATATGGAGGTACTTCTGTTAAAAATGTAGCGCTATTTTCTTTGATGTCGTCCCTCCTTTTAAGCTTACCTGTTGTGGCTGTTGTAAAAACACAGGTATTTCCGGCGTTATATAGCTCTAATAGTTATGATATGGTGGAAGAAAAAGCTGATGAAAATGAAGTTATTTATGGATATAACACTTATAATCCAGGGATGGACATAGATGAATATGCCAATGCTGAAATAAAAGGACATTATATTACAGACACGGGAACTGGCTTCTCATTGGATGAAAATTTGTGTTTAAGCATATATGAAGATGGTCATTGGAAAGGAAAGTTTAGTATGAGTGTTATAGAATTTGAAAATGATTCCTTGGTAATCGCGGGATACATAGAAGATGATGATTGGGAAAAAATGGATATTTCATCTAAAGAGGAAGCCTATTACATATTAGAATTTGTTTTACAGAATGGGCAGGTAATCAGTATTTTTACTGGAGACAAAGAAGTTACTTTTAGAAAAGTGTCACTAGACGACTTTGCAGAAGAAATGTGGAGAGCACTTGATGCCGAGTACAGAGGGAAATTAAATAGCTAGTAGCATCTGCAGTGGAAAAAATATTTATAAAATGTATACTGACGGGTTGATATTATTCTAAAAAGGAGCAAATTTCATATGGAGGATGGCACAAGTATTTCGAAGATTCAGTGGATATTTATTATTGGAGCAATTATATCTATTATATTAGTAATTAAAGGTGGAGAGAGTTCTCCAAAATCTAGACTACCAGAATTTTATTCAACAGCACAAGAATGTGTAGATGCACATTTATTTAACCCTGAATCCTCATCATATCCAGAGTACATAGAGGGGATGGTGAAATACAATTCATTAGTACTAGAAGATTTAGGTGATGGATATCTTCAATATCGTATATATGATGTAAAATCTTATGTAGATGCCATTGATCAAACTGGATATCCTGGGAGGGCAAAGTTCTTTGTACAGGTCTATGTTTACGTAGATGATTATTCGTCATCTCAATATGGAGAAAAAGGAACACATAAGGGGGTAGAAGATCACTATTATAGTTTTCTTCGTGATTTAGAATAATATGAAGGGAAAGAGATTAATAATAGAGTGCTTAGAAAGTTCTCAAAAAGGGTGGGAAATTAAAAGATATGTGGACACGGCGGCATTAACTAAAAATATGAAAATTAGAGCATCTTCCTAAATTACTATAGGAAGATGCTCTTTAAGTCAATGCAAGCTTTTTAAAAATTGGGTTAAAAGCTTTATTTGTTCAGGAGTAAGGCGAAAAATTTCCTGCAATAATTCTTCCTTTTGCAGGTTTGTCTCAAAGGAATCGTCAAAAAAATCCTTTAAGGAAACATCCAAAGCGCCACACACTAAGGATAGAGTTTCGATGGTAGGTTTTTTGTTGCCTAGTTCTATTTCACGTAAAAAGCTTTGGGAGATACCAGCTTGGTTAGCCAGTTTGTTAACAGTTAGTCCCTTTTGCTCTCTTAAAAATGTAATTTTTTTGTTCACTTCCAAGGAAATCCTCTCCAATCTAGGTGGTTGTAAGTCAATGGTAGCAGATTTAACAACCAATAATTACATCTATAGAAGTTATTAATAATCGTTTTAAATATTATTTTGCTCGAGAGGTATTATTTATTATTGTAAGGTGAAGAAAAGGAAGGGTGGTAAAAAAGCAATTTAATTTACATTAGAGGATGAAACAAAATATTACAAGTATTATTTTTTATATATGAATTATATATGAAAATGTATATTTACAATATATAGGTTAGATTTTTACAAAATTGTATGATATAATAAAACAACTATTGTTTTAAATTAGGAGGTTAGAGTATGAAAGGAATAATTTTGGCGGGCGGTTCTGGAACGAGGCTTTATCCACTAACTATGGTGACATCTAAGCAGTTGTTGCCTGTATATGATAAGCCTATGATTTATTACCCGTTATCTACTCTTATGCTAGCAGGCATAAAAGATATTTTAATTATTTCCACCCCTAATGATTTGCCAAATTTTAAGAGCCTTTTAGGTGACGGTTCAAAGTTTGGAATAAGTTTATGCTATGCAGAGCAGCCTTCTCCAGACGGACTAGCACAGGCTTTTATTATAGGTGAAAAATTCATTGCAGGCGAAAGTTGTGCAATGATTTTAGGAGATAATATTTTTTATGGAAGTGGGCTTACTAAGCATTTGAAGGAGGCGGCAGGAAGAAAAGCTGGAGCAACGGTTTTTGGATATTATGTAGAAGATCCTGAAAGGTTTGGAATTGTGGAATTTGATAAAAATGGAAAAGTAATTTCCTTAGAGGAAAAGCCTAAAAACCCCAAATCTAATTATTGTGTTACAGGCCTTTATTTTTATGATAGCCGAGTTTGTCAGCTGGCAAAGCAGGTTAAACCTTCTGATAGGGGAGAATTGGAAATTACCGATTTAAACAAAATGTACCTTGAGAACGATACGCTTAATGTTGTAACACTTGGAAGAGGTTATGCATGGCTGGACACAGGTACGGTAGATGCCTTGGCGGATGCCACAGAATTTGTTAAGGTCATAGAAAGTAGACAAGGAATTAAAATTTCTGCAATAGAGGAAATTGCATATATAAACGGTTGGATTACCAAGGAAAATCTTTTGGAATCAGCTGAAATGTACGGAAAATCCGAATATGGCAATCACTTAAAAAGGGTCGCTCAAGGTAAAATATTATATTAGGAGGATTTGAAATCATGAATGTGATAAAAACAGATGTTTTGGATGTATACATTTTAGAACCACAAGTGTTTGGAGATAAAAGAGGCTACTTTATGGAAAGCTGGTCCAAAAAGAAAATGGAGGAGGCAGGCATATTTTATGATTTTGTGCAGGATAATCAGTCTTTTTCAAGCACAAAAGGTACAATAAGAGGTCTTCATTTCCAAAAGGGAGAGTTTTCCCAAGCCAAGCTTGTACGGTGTACCAAGGGTGCTGTAATAGATGTTGCTGTTGATATTCGTAAGGGTTCACCAACCTATAAAAAATGGGTGGCAGCAGAACTTTCGGAGGAGAACAAGCGTCAACTTATGATACCAAGGGGTTTTGCCCATGGATTTTTAACTCTTACAGACGAGGTAGAGTTCTTATATAAAGCAGATAATTTATATAACTTTGAAAGTGAAGGCAGCATTCGCTGGAATGATCCTGAAATAGGAGTTAACTGGGGGATTGAAAACCCTATTGTATCGGATAAGGATGCCTTGGCACCATTTTTTGATGAAAAGAATGTGTATTTTAATTATGAGGTGAAATAATGAAAATAATAGTTACAGGCGGGGCTGGTTTTATTGGCGGGAACTTTATTCATCATATGGTAAATAAATATCCTCAATACCAAATTATTTGTTTAGATGCGTTAACATATGCAGGAAATATGGAAACCCTGAAGTCAGTTATGGAGAAGCCTAATTTCAAGTTTATAAAGGGTGATATTGCAGACAGAGAATTTGTATATGGATTGTTTGAGGATGAAAAGCCAGATATTATTGTAAACTTTGCAGCAGAAAGTCACGTAGACCGTTCTATAGATGACCCTGAGGTTTTTCTTAAAACAAATTATATTGGAACGGGTGTGCTTTTAGATGCATGCCGCAAATATGGGATAAAAAGGTATCATCAGGTATCCACAGACGAAGTTTATGGAGATTTGCCTTTGGACAGAACGGATTTGTTTTTTACAGAAGAAACACCACTTCATACCTCAAGTCCTTATTCTGCATCCAAAGCTGCTGCTGATTTACTTGTACAGGCTTACCACAGAACTTTCGGGATTCCTGTTACTATTTCAAGGTGCTCCAATAATTATGGACCGTACCATTTCCCTGAAAAGTTGATACCCCTTATTATCGCAAATTGCTTGAACGAAAAACCTCTTCCTGTTTACGGAAAAGGTGAAAATGTACGGGATTGGCTTTATGTGGAAGACCATTGCCGTGCAATTGATCTAATAATTCATGATGGAAGAGTTGGGGAGGTTTACAACATTGGCGGGCATAACGAGCGTACAAATTTGCAAGTTGTAAAAACCATTATTCATGCCCTTGGTAAAAGTGAGGATTTAATTACCTATGTAACAGACAGACTAGGACATGACATGAGATATGCCATTGACCCTACAAAAATTAAAAACGAGCTTGGTTGGGAACCTACAACGTTGTTTGACGAAGGTATTAAAAAAACAATACAATGGTATCTGGATAATAAAAGCTGGTGGGAAAATATTATTAGCGGAGAGTATCAGAAATATTATGACAAGATGTATGTTGGAAGATAAGGAGTAAAGTCTTGAACCAATATTCAGTATTGATGGCTGTATATATAAATGATGAGCCTGAATATTTTAGAGCAGCAGTAGAAAGCATGCTGAACCAAACGTTAAGGCCAAGCCAAATAGTAATTGTTTGTGACGGGGAATTAAAGGATACTCATAATAGTATAATAAGCCATTTTGAAAAAGACAATGAAGGATTATTTACCATTGTTAGAATAAAGGAAAATTTTGGAGTTTGGAATGCACTAAACAAGGGGTTAAAGTTTTGTAAAAATGAGTTGATTGCAAGAATGGATTCAGATGATATTTCAGTGCGTAAAAGGTGTGAAATTCAGATGCTGAAATTCCAGCAAAATCCTGCACTTGATTATATAGGAAGTTATGCCAAGGAATTTGTCTGTAGCACGGAAAATGTGGCTTCTGTTAGAAAAGTTCCCTTAACAAACCACGAGATAAAAAGGTATGCAAAAAGAAGAAACCCCTTTAATAATCCCACGGTTATGTATAAAAAGTCAAAGGTTATTGCATGTGGCGGTTACAGAAAAATGAAAAGATGCGAGGACTATGATTTGGCAGTTAGGCTTATTATGAGGGGAGCAGTATGCGAAAATATTCCTGAAAGCCTTTTATACTACCGATTAACAGATGATACCTTTCAGAGGAGAAAAAACTGGAACAATACAAAAGGATTTATATATGTTCGGTTTTTGAATTGGAGAAGAGGATTCTCCTCCTTTTGGGATTTTTTATTACTTTCCTTATTACAGGTCATTCTGTGTTTTATGCCAACGTGTGCAACAAAATGGTTTTATCAGAAAATTTTGAGAAAGCAAGGATAATGAGTTATGATTTCAATTTTATTGGCTTCTTATAATGGTGAAAAATATATTGCCCAGCAAATAGAGTCTATCATAAATCAGACGTATGGGGACTTTATCCTTTATATTAATGATGACTGTTCTACGGATAAAACTTATGAGATTGAAAAACTTTTTGAGGCAAAATACCCCAAAAAAATTAAGGTTACAAGAAATGAGAAAAACTCAGGAAGTGCAAAGTATAACTTTATGAAAATGATGTTGAATCATAAAGATGACTATATTATGCTATGTGACCAAGATGATGTTTGGCTTCCTAAAAAAATTGAAATTACGCTGAAAAAAATGCAGCAGCTAGAGAAAAATAACGGTGGCAGGAAGCCAATATTAGTTCATTCGGATTTGAAGATTGTTGATGACAATTTAAATATAATTGCTCCATCATTTAAAAAATTTATGTATGCTGATTATAACAAAACATGTTTGAATAACTTACTTATACAAAATATTGTTACAGGATGTACTGTTATGTATAACAGGGCACTGGGGGAATTAATAATAAAGCCTGAAGGCTATATGGTTATGCACGACTGGTGGCTTGCAATTATAGCAGCGGCATTCGGAAGTATTCACCATGTGAATGAACCCACTATTTTGTATAGGCAGCATAATAATAATTCCGTTGGCGTAAGAAATATGAGGTCATTAAAATTTATTATTTTATACATGGTAAAATTTAAAACAATTAAAAGGGCTTTAACAGATACATATAGACAGGCTGAAGCTTTTTATAAATCCTATAAAGAATTGCTTAATGTGCGACAAAAAAAATTGCTAAAAACGTATTATATGTTACCTAAAAAAAGCAAGGCTGTAAAAATATACAACATTTTTAAAATCAAAACTTTTAAAAATGGAATTGTAAGAAATATTGGCTATATTTTATATATTTAAAAAGGATGTTTTTATGAGAATACTTGTTACAGGTGTAAATGGACAACTTGGATATGATGTTGTTAAGGTTCTTAAAAGCAGAAATATTGAGTGTACTGGGGTTGGAAGAAGGGAATTTGATATAACAAAAGAAAATGACGTTATGGAATATATATCAAGTTATAAGCCGAAGGCGGTTATTCATTGTGCAGCATACACTGCGGTAGATAAAGCAGAGGATGAACCCGGGTTGTGCCATATGGTAAATGTATATGGAACAGAAAATATTGCAAAAGCTTGCGAGGCTGTCGATGCTAAAATGATTTATATTAGTACTGATTATGTTTTCTCAGGTACCGGCAATAAGGCTTACGATGTGAATGATGAAACAGGACCTTTAGGTGTATACGGAAAAACGAAGCTTGAAGGAGAAAATACTGTTAAGAAGATTTTAGACAAGTATTTTATTGTTAGAATTTCATGGGTATTTGGGAAAAATGGAAATAATTTTATTAAGACTATGCTTAGACTAGGAAAAGAACGCAGTGAAATAAGTGTTGTATGTGACCAGGTTGGTTCACCAACCTATACAGCAGATTTGGCTAAATTGCTGTGTGATATGGTGATGACAGATAAATACGGAATATATCACGCAACAAATGAAGGGTTTTGTTCGTGGGCAGAGTTTGCTGAGGAGATATTTAGATTATCAAATTATAAAACAAAGGTTAATTTTATAAAAACCACGGAATATCCTACGAAGACTGTAAGGCCATTAAATTCAAGACTAAATAAAGAAATTTTGGATGAGGCAAAATTTCAAAGGCTAGCTCATTGGAAGGATGCTTTGAAAAGGTTTCTAAAAGAGATTGATGGCTGATGGGAGAATATATGAAAAAATTAAACTTAAAAAGAATTTTTATTTACTTTTTTTTATTTGTTGTTATGTTTTTATCCTTAAGTGTTGTAGCAATTCCAAATTACAGCGTAGGAAAGGTTAAAATAAATATTTATTCTGATAAAAATGAAACTCTACAGCTTTTTTATACCCAAGGAAAAGGCAATTTTAATTTTGATGAGCCACATTCTTTAAATGCCGAAGTTTCTACATCTAAAAATAAAACATTTAAGGATATTTCGATTGTTTTTCCTCAAGAAGCTCAAGAGCTTAGAATAGATTTTGGAAGTGAGTCAGGAATTAATTTCAGTATTACGTCATTAGAAATTTTAAAAGGAAATAAAAAATGTTTTTTCTCTTCTGAGGAGTTGTCTTCATTAATCAATTCTCAGGAAATCAAATTAAACCAGATAGTAGTTTCTGAAAACAATGGTTTTATTAATTTTAGAACAGAAGGAAATGATTCATATATTTTATTGACGCTTGATTACTTAGAGCCTATAAATAATATTTATTATTTTATCACCGCATTTTTTATAGCATTTGTATTTTTAATTGTTATATATAAATTTGTATATTTAGAAGATGTATATCTTTTAGCAAAGAGCGTATTTAATGATAGAAAACTGCTTTTGTCATTAGCACTAAATGATTTTAAAGTCAAATTTGCAGGGTCATATTTTGGCATATTGTGGGCGTTTGTCCAGCCTATTTGTACTATATTAATATTCTGGTTTGTTTTTACATTTGGTTTAAAAAGTTCACCTGTAAGTGATGTACCATTTGCGTTATGGCTTACTGCTGGAATTGTTCCGTGGTTTTTCTTTTCGGATGCATGGAGCAGTGCAACAAACTGCTTTATGGAATACAGCTATCTAGTAAAAAAGGTTGTATTTAAAATAGATATTTTGCCACTAGTTAAAATACTTTCAGCATTTTTTGTTCATTTATTTTTTGTGGCTTTTTTGGTAGGATTGTACACAATAAATGGTGTTTTCCCTGCATTAAGAATGGTTGGAATTTTTTACTATATGATATGCATGATTGTGCTTATTATCGGCATTTCATTTATAACGGCATCTGTGGTTATATTTTTTAGAGATTTAACCCAAATTATTAATATTATATTACAAATTATGATGTGGCTTACGCCTATTATGTGGGATATAAATATATTACCAATAAAGCTTATTAAATTTTTCAAGCTTAATCCTATGTTTTATATTGTGCAGGGTTATAGAAATTGTATGATTGGGAGTGAACCTGTTTTTCCAAGCTTTAGTCAGACAATTTATTTTTGGTTTATAATAGCATTTTTGTTTTTTGCAGGAATTAGCTTGTTTAGAAGATTAAAAGTGCATTTTGCGGATGTTTTATAGATTAGAGAGGGAAAGAATGGAAGAATCAATAATAAGTATTAAAAATCTAATTAAAATTTATAGAATATATGATAAACCTGTAGATCGCTTAAAAGAATCTATTTCAGTTTCTAAAAAAAAGTATTCCAAAGAGTTTTATGCTTTGAAAAATATTTCGTTTAGTATTAGACAAGGAGAAAATGTTGGTATAATTGGTACTAATGGTTCTGGAAAATCAACGCTATTAAAAATAATTACAGGGGTTTTAAATCCTACAGAAGGAGAAGTAGAAGTAAGGGGAAAGGTTTCAGCATTACTTGAACTTGGAACGGGATTTAATCCTGATTACACAGGAATTGAAAATATTTATTTAAGCGGAACTATGATGGGGCTTAACAGAAATGAAATTGACAGTAAACTGGATGAAATTCTAAATTTTGCTGATATAGGTGAATTTATTAATCAGCCGGTAAAGACTTATTCAAGTGGAATGTTTGCCCGTCTTGCATTTGCAGTTGCAATAAATGTTGAGCCTGAAATACTTATTGTTGATGAAGCATTATCTGTTGGTGATACACGTTTTAAACTTAAGTGTATGAAGAAAATGAAAGAAATGATGTTTAGTGGTACTACAGTTTTGTTTGTTTCTCATGATGTGAATGCAATTAAAAGGTTTTGCTCGAGAGCATTATGGCTTAATAAAGGGGTTGTAATGGCGGATGGAGATGTTGATAGAATTACGGATAAATATCTTGACTTCTTAAAGATTGGAGAAGTCGCATTTGATGATGAA
This sequence comes from Lachnospiraceae bacterium, assembly GCA_028695945.1. GTDB lineage: Bacteria > Bacillota > Clostridia > Lachnospirales > Anaerotignaceae > UBA8514. Next base: position 27,368 of record JAQVIB010000001.1, on the reverse strand, counting down.
GAACAAGAAGAAATCCCAAAACAGTCAGATGATGAAATAGAATTTGCACCAGGTGATAATATGGCACAGATTATTGCTTTTCATTTATGGAATAGTAAAGGAAAGGAGGTAAATGAATTTGAATTTAATGAACGAATAACGGCTGAAGTAGTGTACGATGTATACGATGAAAATGTTGATAATCCTGTATTGGGGGTTGCAATTAGAGGTATGGATGATGATTATGTTTGTGGATTAAATACTCTATTAGATAATGTTAATATACCATGGAAATATGGCAGAAATAGATTTTTTATTCAATATGTAAAAGGAATACTTTCCGTAGGAGGAAAATACTATTTTGATGTTGCCCTTATGGATGAAACAGCAAGTGTAAATATTGACTATAAGACCATGATAAAAGAGATTACTATTAATACAAAGTATGTGGGAGAAGGAAGATATATAATTCCACATGAATGGGGTGATATTAATGTCAGAAAAATATGATTTTAAAATAGATATAAATGAAAAGGATTCTCACACGATTATTTTAAAACAGATTAAGGCAGGTTCTACAGTACTTGAATTTGGGCCTGCAAATGGTAATATGACTAGGTATATGAAAGAAGTTCTTGATTGTGATGTTTATATTGTTGAGATAGATAAGCAATCCTTTAATAAGGCATTAAAGTATGCAAAAGATGGGATACATTGCGACGTTGAAGAACTTTTGTGGGCGAAAGAATTTAAGGATATTGAATTTGATTATATAATTTTTGCGGATGTCCTTGAGCATTTAAAAAATCCAGAACAAGTATTACAAAATGCAAACAGATTGCTTAAAAATGATGGAAGAGTAATTTTATCTGTTCCAAATGTAGCACATAGCGGAATTTTAGCTGAGTTATATACAAATAAATTTCATTATAGGCAGATTGGGCTACTAGATAATACGCATATACATTTTTTTTCATTTTTTTCACTATGTGAAATGATAGAAAGTTGTGATTATATAATTGAAATTTATGATGCAACGTATAATTTATTAGGTACATCTGAATTTAAAGAGTATGATTATTTGTTGCCTGAAAATACTATTAATATTATAAAGGCAAAAAGGCTGGGAACAGTTTATCAGTTTATATTTACAATTGTAAAAAAACAGTATTTTATTGATAATGACATCATAATACAGAAAAATATAGGCGATATACCAGAGAATATAACAAAAATTTATTTAGACTATGGAAATGGGTTTTCAGAAGAAAATATAGAAATAATAAAAGGTAATTTTACAGGAGAAAAAATTGTATTTAAGGTGCCCGATGGTGTGGCAAATATAAGAGTTGATTTAATAGAAGGTAAAAATTGCATTGTAAAGGAATTAAAAGTATATTGTAATTCAACAATGTTTAATAAATACACTATTAATGGGGAAAAAACTGGTGAGGATTTTATTTTTATTAATGAGTATCCACAAATTATAATACCAGAGGTTAAAGATATTAGTGATATAACAATAAAATATGATTATATAGAACTAAATAAAAATTTTTTGGAGATTTACAATAATTGTGATTGTATTTGGAGTGAAAAGAATAAAATGGCAAACGATGAAATAACATCTTTGTTAAGCACACTGCAAGACATGAAATATAAGTTAAATAACCAAGAAGTTCTAATAGCAAAACAGTCAGAAGAAATAATAAATCAAAAAGAGGAAATAGAGAATAAAGATAAAGAATTACGGAATCAAAAAGAGGAAATAGAGAATAAAGATAAAGAATTACGGAATCAAAAAGAGGAAATAGAGAATAAAGATAAAGAATTACAGAATCAAAAAGAGAAAATAGAAAATAAAGATAAAGAATTACAGGGTCAAAAAGAGGAAATAGAGAATAACAATGTTGTTATAGATGAGTTAACTTTGAGTATTAAACAGAACGATTTAGTGATTGATAAATTAAACAATGAAATTGAACGTTTTAAGCTAGAATATGCAAATAAAATGATGATTAATGAAGAACTATTTGCAAAGCTTCAAAATGCAGAAATTGCTTATGTAGCAATTAAGAATTCTACTCATTGGAGATTAACTTACCCGTTGAGAGTAAGCGCCGATACAATTAAAGAATTATTTAATCGGACAAAATATACACGATTGATTAAAAAGGGCGTTGGTAGTATAATTCATAATGGTCCTGAAATAACTTTCAAAAAAACTAAAAAATACTTATTTGAGAAAAAGGTAAACGAAATTAATTTATATACCAGCATTACTGAAAGTTTAACTGAAACAGATGATGAAGATATATCTATTTTAGATTTATGCTCAAAGTATAATTATGAGGTTTTCGGGGCTACGAAAATTGATTTTGCACATAATAATAAAAGTAAGACAGTTATTTTGGTAAGCCATGAATTAACTATTACAGGAGCACCAATTGTTCTATTCTATTTTGCAAGAATACTAAAAAATATTGGCTATTTGCCTATTATATTGTCTCCGGTTGATGGACTGCTTAAAGAAGAGATAAATAAAGAAGGAATACCTTTGATTATAGCTGACACCTTAGCTAGTTCAACATTTTTGGAAGAGATTCAACAAAAAATTAGCTTTATTGTTGCCTGCACGATAGTAACGTATTACGTAATTAATAAGCTTGCAAATATGGATATTCCTGTATTATGGTGGATACATGAAGCTATATATTCGTATGAAAAAGGTGGATTTTTAGCTGTTATGCCTAATGAACTTCCTCAAAATGTAAACGTAGTGTGCGGGGGGAACTATGCTAAACATGTTTTAAAAAGGTTTTTTCCTAACTACAAAGCGGATACATTATTATACTATTTGCCAGATATATTAAATGATTATACAAAAAATAAGAATGATATAGTGAATTTGAGGGACAAATTTGTTTTTGCGATTATTGGAAGTTTTGAAGAGCGTAAAGCTCAAGATATTTTTGTTAGGGCAATTGAAACAATGGATAATAGGATAAGAAAATCTTGTTACTTTTTATTTATAGGCAAGCCTTTTGATGAAAATATAAATAAAAGTGTTGAAAAGGTTCTAGGTAAATACCTAAACAATTCAAAGCATATTGAACAAGTTTCAAGAGATGATCTTTTTAAATTGTATGCTCAGATTGATTGTTTAGTTTGTACGTCGAAAGATGACCCTATGCCAGTGGTAGTAACAGAGGCAATGGCACTCTCAAAGTCAATTATATGTTCTGAAAATACAGGTTCAGCAAGTATTATTAGTAAATTTAATGCAGGATTAATTTATAGAGAAAATTCGGTTACAGAACTTGTAAACTGTATGGAAAAAATAGCTGAAAATTATAATAATAACGAAATGGCAATTATGCGAGATAACGCAAGATATGCGTATGAACAAATGTTTTCATATAATGCATTTATGGTTAATGTAAATGATACAATTGATAAATTGCTTCACAAAACAGATAATCTACATTTTGATGTTGTAGTTTCTGTTATTTTTCCTGTATATAATCCTCAGAAGGATTTTGAATTCACAGTAGATTTACTTCATAGACAGAAAGGAATAAAGGCTGTTGAGGTAATACTTGTTGATTCCGAGAGTGAAAATATTGATAGTGCGGAAGTGTTTAAAAAGTCGAACAAATTAATTCATATAACACAGAAACAATTTTCACATTCTTTTGCTAGAAATTTAGGAGGAGAAAATGCAAGCGGAGACATACTTATTTTTATGACTCAAGACGCCATGCCAACAGATGAATATTGGGTTGCAAAAATCATAGCACCAATTATGAATGAAGGTATAGCGGCCGTAAGCTGTATGGAAACATGCCCAGACGGAACTGATTTATATTATCGTGTTGCTTCAAAAACTCATTCAAATTTTGTTTTAGATGGACAAGTTGATAGAATTGGATTTTATTCAAGAGATATGACGCCACTTGTACAGAGAAAGAATGCTTCATTAAATGATGTATCGACAGCTATAAAGGCAGATATATGGCGTAAGTATAAATATAGATTTAGCTTTGCAGAGGATTTGGATTTAGGGCTTAGACTAATAAAAGATGATAATAAAGTGAAAATTATGTCTTCTGTGACTATAGTACATGGGCATAATAGAAATGCAGGATATTATTTAAAGCGTTCAATTGCTGAGGGTTTTGCTATGGACAAGATAATAGGTAAGACTAATAATTGCGAGCAGGATAAGAACATTTTTAGCCAGATTAATACAGTATTTATTGCACTTAACTATATTTTTGAAGATATTAAGGAAAACATTAGCAAAAGCAATGTAACAGAATATTGTGAAGAGCTGGTTACTTTATTGGATGAATATATTAATAAAAAAAATGTGTCTGATTTATTAATGAAAGAGTATGATGATAAAATAATTAATGATTTTTATAACAGTATTGTAAAAATACAGGAAAATCTAGGCATTGATACAGCAGTAATTAGTCATTTAAAAAATTATGCAAAGGAAAATTTATTGACTTATGTAATAAAAGAATATAGTGCAATAGACGAAAATTTAAAAAGTAGCATAAGGGATTCTTTATTAAAACAGGCTTGTGCATATTGTGGTATTTTATCATCTAAGATTTCTGATGCTGAGATGATAGACAAAGTAAAGTTGTTTGCTAAAGGGGTTTAAGGATAAAAACAAGGAGTAATAAATGAAAACATGCTTAATTTTAGGTGCAACAGGATTTATGGGTAAGCCTTTATGTAAAAGTATTTGTCAAGAATATAAAATAATTGCTCTTGGTAGGCATTTACCAAAAGAGTTAGAAGATATTAAAAATTTTACTTTTATAAACAGAGAGTTTTCTACAATCTGCGATTTTAAACCAATACTTCAGGGAGTTGATAAGGTAATTCATCTTATAAGTACCACAACTCCTACGGATGATACAAGTATTATTATTGATGAAATAAGTAAAAATGTAATTCCTACAATTAGACTTTTAGAAGATATGGTTAAATGTGGTGTAAATGAAATAATATTTGCCTCATCAGGAGGCACGGTTTATGGAGAGACAGGTGAAAAAGAAAATTTTGTAAATGATAAACTTACTCCTCAGTGCAGCTATGGTGTACAGAAAAAGGTTATTGAGGGCTATTTAGAGTTTTATGGAAAGTTTTATGGTTTGAATTATAAAATAATGAGAATAACAAATCCTTATGGTGTTGGACAAGATATAAATAAACCACAGGGAGTTATTCCTATATTTATACACAGATTAATAGCTGATGAGCCTATTATGGTTTTGGGTAATGGCACAAGTGTTAGAGATTATATATATATGGATGACTTAATTACTGCATTTAAAAAGGTACTTGACTATAATGGAAAAGAGCATATTTTCAATATTGGTTCAGGGTGTGTTCATTCCCTAAATGAAGTAATAGATATAATTCAGGATACATCTGGGAAAAATTTTAAAGATATAGTGTATAAAGAAAAGAGGAAGTGTGACGTTGAAAGCTCATTGCTTAATGTAGAAAGTTCTTTTAAAGAGTTATTCTGGGTACCTAAAACGGATTTAAAAAAGGGAATAAGACATATAATTGAATGGATAATGGAGGACAAAGGGTAAATTTTTACTTACGGAAGGACAAAAACTTCAATATAATTATTAATGGTTTTTACTTTTCTTGGAGGCAAACAATGAATGATTCTTTTAATAGAAAACGTCTATATTTTTACATTATTGCGCTAATAATTTTTAAATTGATTATTGTTGGCGGATTACCAATATATTCTGTGGCATTTGCTGCACATGACGATTTTCTTATGGTGGATATGGCAAAGAATATTTTGGAGGGGAACTGGCTTGGGATGTATTCTCAAATGACATTTATAAAGGGTGTGTTCTTTCCACTCTTTTTGTCAACGGGTTATTTACTAAATATACCATTACCAATTCTTCAAACTATTTTTTACGCACTTTCATGTATTGTATTTATATTTGGTATTAAAACAGTACTAAAAAATGACTATTTAAAAGCATTTATATTTACAGTTCTATTTTTTGCACCAATAACAACAGCCACAAATACATTTTTAAGGGTGTATAGGTGTAATATAACACCAGCACAGATATTATTTCTTTCAGGTTGTTTATTTGGGATGTACTTTAGCAGAAATGGTAAGACAAAAGATTTTATAAAATGGGCAATAGGGGCAGGCTTTGCACTTGCAACTTTGTGGCATACAAGAGAAGATGGAATATGGGTTATGCCATTAGTATTAGCGGTAATTAGTATTACAATAATTACATATAAATTGGATAATAATGTTTTTAATATTAAATTAGTTATACAAAGAAGTTGTATCTCAATTATTCCATTATTAATATTTATTTTATTTTCTGCATCGATATCTGTCATAAATTATAACAAATATGGTATTTACATTTATAACGAGCTTAATCAGGGCAATTTTCCAAGATTAATAAAAGACATATATAGAATTCAACCAGCAGAAGATATATATAGAACGTCTGTTCCTAAAAGCACAATTGACAGGATATATGAAGTGAGCCCAACGTTTGCATCTTTAAAAGAAACGTTAGATTCAAACTATGGTGGCGGTTGGGATGCAACAGATGGAGAGTTAGATGGTCAGATTAAGGATGGATGGTTTTTTTGGTGTCTGAGAGATGTTGTTTATGCAAATGGTTATTATGCAGATCCTATAAAGGCTGATGAGTTTTATAGAGATGCAGCTGATGAAATAGAAACAGCGTTGGAAAATGGTAAATTAGAAAAAAGAGAGGGGGTTTCAATGCCATCTGCATTAATGAGTCCCTTCAAATACAAATATATAAGTGAAATTTTTCCGGCAATGGGGCAGGCATATATGTTTATTGCTAAAAATGATGTAGGTGATACACAGTTAATTCAAAGTGTGGGTGATGAGAATAAAATAAGGATATTTGAGAATATATCCAGAAGCTTTGCAATTTATCCAAGTAAAACGCGGATTGATATTTCAGGTTGGTTTTTATGCAATGATGGGAATAGAGAAACTAAGGTTTTATTGTATAAAAACGATGATTTTATTAAAGAATTTAAAAAAGTGGATAGCCCAGATATATCTAGTTATTTTAGTAAGAGCTTAGGGCTAAGGCTCGAAAATGCCCAAAAGTGTAGATTTTCAGAAAATTTATATATAGATGAGGTTGAGGAGTACAAGCTGGTATTTCAAGTAGACGGAAAGACTATTCAAGAGATTGGAGTTGATGAAAGTAATAATATTTATGGATTTAATACAGGAGATACGATTTGTAATATTGATAATATGAAAATTACAAAAGCAGAAGATACAATTGCAAGTACTAATCAGAATAAGATAAAATTAATAAATACAATAACTACTCCGTATCATAAGTTGGGATTTATAGCTTTTATAGTTGGTTATATGGGATATGTTCTATTAACTATCTATATAATATATACACTTATAAAATATAAAAAATCAAAGATGGTAGATGAATGGTTGATTCTCACTGGTTTGGCAGGAAGCATGCTTGTACTTATAGCTGGAGTCTCTTACACACATATAAGTGCATATTATGCGATAACATCTTTGTATCTGTCAGCAGCCTTCCCGTTAAATATTTCGTTTATTGGTTTAAGTTGTATATTTATGACTAGGGCATTAAAAGATAAGAATATAAAGAATATAAAGAATTGAAATTAATTGTAGGGTAAAAGAAAAAAGTAATGTAAGTTATGATTAATAAAAAATTTTTAATGTATAAGGAGAAACTTATGGGAAATAAAAAAAGTATCATAAACTTAGTTAAAGAAGGATTAAAGTATTGCGTATTTTATCTTGTTGTATTTATAATATGTACAGCATTATATGCTCTTTCTTTTAGAACACCGTTGTTTGCGAGTTTAAATGTTTATTTTTATAGGGCAACAAAGCTTTTAATAGTTGTGGGAATAGTTATGTTTGTTTTAGTTGTATTGTTTGCTAAATACAACAATTTCATCAAAATTACGGTTAGAGATATTGCATTGGCGATGTGTGTTGCTCTTTGCTTAAATATGGCGTTTTTATCATTAGTAACAGTTGCGATTGACCGTTCAATATCTGTGTATATATTATCGCATATGGCACAAAATCCGGATACGGCTTTTACTGAGGAAGAAATAACACAGAATTTTCTTGATGTATATATGGATGATTATGAAGCAATGCAAAGACGTTTTGATGAGCAACTTATTACCGGTTCTATAAGGCAGGATGGTGACAAGTATCAGATTACTGAAAAGGGTTGTTTTCTTGTTGATTCGTTCCGACTTGTTGCGAAGGTATTTCCTATTGACAACAGATTTTTATATCCACCAGAAGAATAACATAATGTATATTTTATAGAATGTAGGAGAAAAGATGAAAGATATTATTAAACTTTTAAGACCAAAACATTATATAAAAAATGGGTTGGTTTGTGTTTCTTTGTTTTTTACAATGAATTTGTTTAATGTAAATTTATTTATACGAGTATTATTGGGATTTGTATCATTTTCGCTTATATCTTCAGTAGTGTACATAATTAATGATATCAGAGATATAGATGCAGATAGGCAGCATGAGAAGAAAAAAGATAGGCCTTTAGCTTCTGGTCGAGTGAGTATAAAAAAAGCTATCTATATTTCAATAATTATTTTCATTGTTGCGGTTGGTATAGATATATTTGCAAATAGGAGTTTTAAAAGCCTTAGTTTACTATTAATATATTTAGTTATAAATGTATTTTACAGTTGTGGGTTGAAGAATTATCCAATAATAGACATCGCAATTCTTGTATCTGGCTTTTTGTTACGTGTTTTATATGGTGCAACAATTATAAATTCAGGCGTGTCACAATGGGTATATCTTACTGTAATGAGTGTTTCATTTTATATGGGTTTTGGAAAGAGGCGCAATGAAATAGTAAGGTTGGGAGAAAATACTAGCACAAGGAATGTGCTGAAACATTATAATCATAGTTTTCTGGATAAAAACATGTATATGTCAATGTCATTAGCAATTGTATTTTATTCATTATGGGCTGTTGATTCTGATATAATAATTAAATATCATACGGATAAGCTTGTATTAACAGTACCATTAATAATATTTTTATCTATGAAGTATAGCTTAAATATAGAAAAAGGTACTTTTGGTGACCCTGTTGAGGTAATATTAGGGGACAAAATGCTTGTAGTAATGGCGGGTATATATATTATAATGTTGATTGGAATTATATATTTTCCTACATTATTCAATGTATTTTAAGTGAGGATGACTATGAATGTTTATGATTTTGATAATACAATATATGATGGGGATAGCACAGTAGATTTTTACTTATTCTCTTTAGAGAAAAATTTTTTATTAATTAGATTCTTACCTATTCAAGTAATGGGAATTGTTATGTATAAATTAAAAATTATTAATAAAAGAAGAATGAAAGAACATTTTTTTTACTTTTTAAATGGAATAAAAGATATAGATAATGAAGTAATAGCTTTTTGGGAATTTAAAAAGTGGAAGCTTAAGGACTGGTATATAAAACAAAAAAAAGATAATGATGTGGTCATATCCGCATCACCAATATTTTTGCTTAAACCAATGTGTGAAAAGAATAAAATAAAAATTCTTATAGCAACAGACGTTGATAAAAAAAATGGTCACTTTTATAGTGAAAATTGCCATGGAGATGAAAAGGTTAGTAGATTCAGGATGCTATTTGAAAAAAACGAAATAGAGGAATTTTATTCTGATTCTAAGTCGGATATGCCCTTGGCTGTAATAGCGGATAAGGCGTTTGTTATAAGAAAAAACAATATTAGCGTGTGGGAAAGACAATAGGAGAAATTAAATGGGAAATATAATTTTAATTATTATTAGTGTTTTGCTTAACTGTTCTGCACAGTTAGCTATGAAAAAAGGTATGATGGGTGTCGGAGAAATCTCGGGAGGGCTATCTTCACTTATAAGTGCTGTACCAAGCATGATAACAAATTGGTTTCTATGGATTAGTATGCTGTGTTACGGTGTTAGTATAGTTATATGGATGATTGTTCTTTCAAAGGTTGATGTAAGCTATGCATACCCATTTCTAAGTATTGGGTATGTTATATCAGCAGTTGTAGGATATTATTTTTTTGCTGAAAATATAACACCTATTAGAGTTGCAGGCATTTTTGTTATATGTATTGGGGTTATTCTTATATCGAGGAGTTAAAAAAATGGCGATAATAGTGTTTGGTGGAAACGGATTTGTAGGTTCAAATTTAGTAGATGCATTAATTAAATTAGAAAAAGAAGTTATCGTGTGTGATATTGTTAAATGCGATAATAGTAAAAAATTAGATAATGTAACATATGTAACACTTGATATGACAAAAAAATCTGATTTTGAAAAATTAGTTCTTAAGTCAGATGATATTGTGGTTAATCTTGCGGCAAATCAATATCATAATAAGGTACCTAGAAAAGGCAGAAAAGAATATTTTTTTGATACAAATACGGCAGGAACAAGAAATATATTAGAATATATGGAGAATTGTGACTGCAAGAATTTTTGTATGTTTACTACTGATATGACGTATGGAAGGCCGCAATATCTTCCTGTTGATACAAATCATCCACAAAAGCCATTTGGATTTTATGGACAAAGCAAAAAAGCAGCGGAAGATATCTGCAAAGAATATAGAAAAAAAGAATTTAACATTACAATTTTTAGACCTAGAATGATTATAGGACCGGGAAGACTTGGAATTCTTAAAAAGCTTTTTTGGTTGATAAAGCATAATTTGCCTGTACCTACCATTGGAAGTGGGAAAAATTGCTACCAGATGATTTCTGTTTTTGATTGTGTTTCTGCAATAATGTGTGCTATAGATAAGGGGCTTCCGAATAGTGAATATAATTTAGGATCAAAAAATGCCCCTTCAACAAAGGATTTGTTAATGAATCTTGCAAAAAGTGTAGGCTCTAAAACAATAGTTTTTCCTACTTGTGGGCCATTGGTAAAGTTTGTATTGAAGATTATGTCTATTGTGGGTCTAGAAATTATGTATAAAGAGCAATATATGATTGCGGATGAAGATTATATTCTTGATATATCAAAGACAGAAGAAGAACTTGATTGGGAGCCCCAATATTCTGATAAGGATATGATAGTGGAGGCATTTAATAATTATAATAAATAAAGTAGGGATATATGTGCAGTTTGAAAACATTAAAAAAAATTTGATTTTCTCTCTCCTTGCCGGATTTGCAATTATAGTTGTTATATTGTTATATGGAGATGTAAAACAGATAGTAATAGCTTTAAAACATTTTGATTTTAAATATCTTGGTGTTATTTTATGTATAATGCCTTTCAATTTTTTTATAAGATTTTTGAAGTATAATTATTACTTTAATTTTATGGAATTTAACATGTCGATGAGGGATAAGATTATAATTTTTTTATCAGGCTTATGTATGTCGATAACTCCGGCAAAGGTGGGTGAAATTGTACGACCTTATATGATTAAGGTTAAATATAACATACCTATGAGTAGGTCATTACCGCTTTTAGTAGCCGAACGAGTTTCAGATGCTTTTGGGATGCTGATATTATCTGTGATTGGTCTTTTTTCTTTTAAAAAAGGAGTTTTATCTATTGCTACAGTATTATTAATATTATTATTATTAGTTATGATAGTACACAATAAGAAGGCATGTTATTTTTTAATAGAAAAAGCTTCCAAAATAAAGTTCTTAAAAAAGCATATTTGTAAATTTAAAAATTTTTATGAAAGTTCGTATGTTTTATTTGAAACTAAAAGTCTTATAGTAGGAATAGTAACGGGTGTTTTTGCTTGGGGCTGTGAAGCTTTGGTAATATTTATTACGGCAAGAGCCTTTGGAGAATATCTAAGTATATTTAATGCTTTTTTTATAATTGGATTTTCTGCATTAGTAGGAGGGGCATCTATGCTCCCTGGAGGAATTGGGGTAACTGATGGAAGTATACTTGGTTTGTTGAAGTTGTGCGGATTTTCAAATACATTAAGTGTAAGCATTACATTGTTTTCAAGGTTTTCCACGTTATGGCTTGGAGTTATGGTAGGTATGGTTGCGATGTTTATTTCTGATAAAAATGGATTTTTGCAAAGGAAAACGTAGGTTTACAAATTTATATGTGTACCATTGTATTACCCCATTTCTACCCCAAGCCAACCGAAACCTATTGAAAATAATAATACGTAATGTGAATTTGCGGATAAAAAGTCTATAATAAAAGTCTTTTTTATCACGATATGAACCCATTTTACACCCATGAACACCATTAGCAATACTCATAACCCGAAGGTCTTTGGTTCGGATTTTAATATGGGATGGTTAAAACCCTTGTAAATTCAATGTTTACAAGGGTTTTTGTTGTACAAAAATAATTTTTAGATAAAGAAGTAAAATAAAATGAAATTTAATTACCACTATTCATATTTTTGTTAAAACTATTCTCCATCTTCAATTAATAATGCCTGAAGTTCAGGGTATTCGCCAACCAAACCAATTGCATAAACTGTATAGTATTTATCTTCCTCCAAAGGAACATTTGGTACTGTAAGAACTACATTGTCAGTTCCTGCAACTCTAACTTGCAAAGTATAGTCCATAGGCATAACGTCAGCATAAGGAGTAATCTCTAAAAATGCAGTATCACCAAAAATAACTCTTCCATCTGGTAATGTAATATCTACTGCGGGAGCATTAGGTGAAAGATGTAGAAATCGTACCATAGACTTTCCTGGCACTTCATCTTCATCAACATCGGAAATGGCAAGGTATTCTATATCGCTAAGGTTTCCAACTGCGGCTACAGTTAGCATAGAATTTGCACTAACTGTTAATGAATCTGTTAAAACAGGTGAATCTTTAGTGCCAGCAACATAGAGAGTTATTTCGTAAGTACCCTCAGGTATAGGCAAATAATCGGTGTAGTCTCCAAAGGCAAGATTATCTACAACTATTTCATCGTTAGCATATACGTCAACATTAGGAGCATCTGGTACAGTGTGAATTACACGTACGTAACCTGTTGCGGCTTCTCTTTGAAAATATATGAATTTTTTGTTTTTATACATGGTTTACCTCTCTAAAACTAAAATATGGTACACTATATGATTGAAAAAAGCTCTATGTGATATTAACATCACTATTAATACAACCTAAAATAATAAGCAGAAAAAAGTCTCTTGTCAAGTTTTTAAGGTGAGAAAGGGTTATTTACATTGGTTTTATTTAAAGTTGCCAAAAACATTACTGGGATAGAAATACCAACCGGTTGTATTGATGGCAGTAATGTAACCACAACAGGTTTAAACATTAGTTGAAGCAACTATTACAAGGCGGGTGATGGGTATATATTGTTGCACGTTGGTATACATTAACCAAAATAATGCAACCACAGAAACATCACGGGTAGTGCCCTTGAAGATATTACTAAGGCACACCACATTAATATAACCTTTGTGGAAACAAAAGAATAAGTTGCAAAGGAAGAAAGTTATTAAATAAACAGTAAATTAGGATGGCTGTATATGATTTGTTGACTATATGTTTTTGTTGTGATAATATGTAATAAATTGAATAGAAGCAGGGGAGCTTGTTTACAGGCTGAGAGGAAGTTTAACTTCGACCCATAACCTGATTTGGATAATGCCAACGTAGGAAGCACAAGCACTTTTAATATGCTATTATAGAAGCAGAGAATACCCAATAAAGGTATTTTCTGCTCTTTTTTTATACAAAATTATTGAAAAAGGGGATAAATTATGAATTACAACACTCAAATGGAAGCGGCAAAAAAAGGAATTATAACTCCACAAATGAAAATTGTGGCACAAAAGGAATTTAGAGAGCCTGAGTTTATTAGAAAGCATGTGGCAGAAGGAAAAATTGCAATTTGTGCAAACAAAAATCACAGCTCTTTAGACCCGAACGGAATTGGTTCTATGCTTAGAACAAAAATTAATGTAAACTTGGGTGTTTCCAGAGATTGCAAGGATTATGATGTTGAAATAAAAAAGGTTATGGAAGCTGTAAATATGGGTGCAGAGGCTATTATGGACTTATCTTCCCACGGAGATACAACAGGTTTTAGAAGAAAGCTTACTTCCACATGCCCTGCCATGATAGGTACTGTGCCTGTATACGATTCTGTAATACATTACCAAAGGGATTTAGCAACCCTAACGGCTAAAGATTTTATAGAAGTAATTCGCCTTCATGCAAAAGATGGTGTCGATTTTGTAACTTTACACTGTGGAATAACACGAAAAACAATTGAGCAAATAAAGACACATAAAAGAAAAATGAACATTGTTTCCAGAGGTGGGTCACTTGTGTTTGCTTGGATGTGCATGACAGGTAATGAAAATCCGTTTTACGAGTACTATGATGAAATTCTTGAAATTTGCAGAGAATATGATGTTACTATCTCCTTAGGTGACGCTTGCCGACCTGGTTGTGTTGCCGATGCTGGTGATGTTTGCCAAATAGATGAGTTGGTTCGCTTAGGTGAATTAACGAAAAGAGCCTGGGCAAAAGATGTTCAAGTTATGGTTGAAGGCCCTGGGCATGTTCCACTTGACCAAGTTGAAGCAAATATGAAAATACAGCAAACAATTTGTATGGGTGCACCTTTTTATGTTCTTGGGCCTATAGTAACAGATATTGCACCAGGCTATGACCATATTACGGCGGCAATTGGCGGTGCGGTTGCAGCTATGGCAGGGGCTGCGTTTTTGTGTTATGTAACGCCAGCAGAACATCTTGCTTTACCAAATATTAATGATGTTAAGCAAGGGATTATAGCAAGTAAAATTGCGGCACATGCGGCAGATATTGCAAAGAAAATACCTCATGCAAGAGACATTGATGATAAAATGGCAGATGCAAGAAGAAAGCTAGACTGGGAAGGACAATGGGAATGTGCCATTGACCCAGAATATGCAAAATCTATTCGTGATGAAAGAACACCAGAATTTGATGACACTTGTTCTATGTGCGGAAAGTTTTGTGCTGTTAGAAGTATGAACAAAGCTTTAAATGATGAACACATTGACATTTTGTAATTTTAATATTAAGTGTACTTAGTTTATTGTATATAAAAATTTTAGGATTGCTTTAGGGAAACGCTGATTTAATGTTATCAAAAAATTAATCAGCGTTTCCTTAGTTGTTACCAGTGTAAAAGTCAGTATTTTCAAGTTAGGTTTGCACCTTGAAAATACTGACTTTTTCGTGCTATGAAAAATTAATTTTATTTGATGAGTACCTTTTGGAAAGATTATTTTCCATTTAGTTTTTTGAATACGTGATGTAAAATATAGGAAATTAGAATATGGACATATGTTAATAAATGAAAGCTATAAATAAAAAGGAGTTATACAATTGTTTTTAAATAAAAAAGAAGAAGGAGAAATTGAAAATGAGAAAAAGATTTTTAAGCATTATCCTAACAGTTTGTATGTTACTTAGCATGTTGCCACAAACAGCACTGGCGGCAAACACCATAAACATTCAAGGTAATAATTACACTATTGGTGGTGAGGTAACCACAACAGGGCTAGACCTTAACACAGCACCTAGTGAAAACACCTATTACAAGGCAGGTGATGGCTACATATTGTGGAATGGTAATGGTGCATTAACCTTAAATAACGCTACCATAGACATAACCACTAGCAGTGCCTTTGCACTAACCTTGAAAAACGATGCAGATGTTCACCTTATGTTGGAGGGGCAAAGTGTACTTAAAGCCAAGGAAAGCACCATTAAGTGTGATGATGGCAATTATAAGTGTCTGTATATTGCCAAATATATAAACAATGGAGGAACTCTTTCAGTATCAAGTGAAACCGCTTCAGCGATGGATTTAGGTTTAATGAAAGTGTCTGTTAATAGTGAGGTAACACTTATTGTTGGGGATGATGCCAGAAACAAGGACGTACCTTTAATACAGAAAATCGACTTTCTATACAATTTCGGTACATTAAAATTCCCGAAGGGAACTACCAATGAAGAAATTAAAGAAATGAATATAGTATCTTATGGCGAAACTATGATTGATGATACAATCATTGGCATTGCTGAAGGCATTGTTTATCCATGGGGTGGAGATGTAACTAATACAGGGTTAGATTTAGACGTAAATACCCCAACGTTAGATACTTATTATAAAGCGGGTATTGGTTATCTGCTGTTTTCACCAAGCAACGGAACTTTAACTATGGGAAATATGAATATGATGGCTAACCAAGATAAACCGCTAATTACCTTGCCAAAGAGGGATATAAAATTAGTATTGAAGGGATTTAATACTTTAGAGAATACCTATAATTCCAATACTTTCGCAATGGCAATTCAACAGGGTGAGCTATTAAACATTGGCGGTTCTGCAATTGCAATTGAACCAAAGAATTACAGTCTTACATTTTCCGGTGAAGGAGTATTGGATGTTAGAACTTCTGAAAACCAAGCGTCATCTATTTCTACAGATGGTACATTTGTTATGGAAAGCGGAACTGTTAAAAAATGGCCAGGAACTGAAAAAAAACTTCGGTATTAGGACAGTTGATTTCCAGATGAAGGGTGGATATTTGAGAACCAGCAACGACTTTTTAATTTTTGGAAATGCCATTATACAGGGTGGAGAACTTTTAATACCTGGAAATGAAAGCTTGGCGGCAGGCGGAAGGCTTATGTACTTAGGCAATTTTAATATGACTGGCGGAAAGGCAACCTTTGGGTTTAGTCCACTTGGTTCTTTGGTAGGACGTACGCCTATAAACAAAACAGGTGGTACACTAAATGCCTGGGCAAGTATTTTTGAACAAAATGGAACACAGATGAGTTATACTCTTGTACCTTACGGAACTGCACAACTTGCAACCTTCAATGATACTGGAATGGGAAAGACTATAAAAGTTCTTGAATTTGGAAGACTTCAACCACATAATTTTGACGTTAAGCTGAATATTATTTCGGGAAGTACATTAACAATTCCAAGTGGATTTGAGTTGAATTTGGAAAAGGGTATGTCTGGGTTGAATATAAGTGACTATGTTACAAACAACGGAAAACTTATAAACAATGGAACCATAGTTTTACCAACAGAAAGTACGGATGAAGAAGTGAGAGAGGCTTTAGCAATTATAAAACCTACGGGTCAGGGAACAGTTATGGTGCCAACGGCAGATAAACCAAAGCATTATACTAACAGTGGAGAGCCAATGTACTCTATGGATGCCCTTAATTTGACTGAAACAGAAGCTTATGGTGACGGATATGATTGGAGAGTAAATCCAGAGGGAGGCTTTACCTTAACACTGGATAACTTGGCGGTAGGAAAGGGCGGTATTAATTTAAATGTTGAGGAGCCTGTGAAAATTCTTTTACAGGGAAAAGCAATGGCACAATATTTAAATTTTGATGGAATTGACTTATATAACCTTACCATTGGAGGAAAAGGAACACTAAACCTGAGTGATGGCATTAATTGTAATGCAACAAACGGAGGAAGCTTAACTATTCAAGACGGAGTAAATGTAACAGCTGGCGGTTATATTTTATGCGATAGTGCTAATGGCAATGGTGGAGAACTAATTGTAAACGGAAGAGGAACTACCTTGGATGTTACAAATTTAAGTGGAATTGGAGCCAAAGCACGTGGGTTTAAGGTTTCCAATGGCGCAGCAATGACAGTGCATTCCAGCGAAAGAGGTGTTTTTGCATCAGAAGGCGGTGTAACGGTAACTGGCGGTTCTACCCTTAATGTTTTCTGTACATATGGTGTTTATACGGAGGGCGGCAAGCTGACAGTAGACAAAACAAGTAAATTAATTACAGATTCCACAATGGCACCATTCTGCTTGGTAGACAAAACAAATACCAAGACGGAAAGTGAAATGGTTTCCCTTTCAGCCTTTCCAAGAGGAACAAAAATTTGTTCAGTAAAGAATAATAATTTTGGGAATAGCTATACTTGTTGGACCGTTGTGCCTGTCCCTGCTACAGAACCTGTTGATGTAATAGATACACCATTAATGCCATATATATATGGTGGAGTTAAAGGCAAGGTAACCTTTGCGGTTCATAAAAACAGCAGTGACGATACTACCAGTGGTAGTGGAAGTGCCAGCACTACAAACTACATAATTACAGCTAAAGCCGAAAAAGGCGGTACAATAAGCCCAGATGGGGAAGTTTCTGTTTCAAAGAATGAAGACAAAACTATTACAATTACAGCAAATAAAGGATATGAAGTAAAAGACGTATTAGTTGATGGTGTAAGCGTTGGCAAGGTTACCAAATATACCTTTGAAGACGTTACTAAGGCACACACTATTACTGCAAGTTTTGTTGAAACAAAAGACGAAGTGAAAGAAGAAGTTAAGGAAGAAAAGAAAGAAGAAAACAGTAAAGCCGTTGCTTTTAGTGATGTAAAAGATGGGGATTGGTTCAAAAAAGCAGTAGAGTATGTTACAGAAAAAGGCTTAATGTCTGGAGTTAGTGAAAAAGAATTTGCACCAAACCTTAGCACCACTAGAGGAATGATTGTTACAATTCTTTGGAGGCTTGAAGGACAGCCAAGTGCAAAAGCTAAGGCAAGCTTTAAAGACGTTGCTGACGGCGAATACTATGCAGAGGCAGTAGCATGGGCGGCAGAAAATAATATTGTTGGCGGTTATGGCAACGGTATTTTTGCACCAAATGATGTTATTACCAGAGAACAGTTGGCTTCAATTTTATACAGATATTCAAAATTTAAAGGATACGACACTACCAAAGGTGGGATGGCAGTGCGTGAATTTTCCAATTACAGCAAACTTTCTAGTTGGGCAGGAGAGCCTACTGCATGGGCAGTAAATGCAGGGTTAATTTCTGGCACAGGCAACAGCCAACTTGACCCACAGGGAAGTGCAACCCGTGGGCAGGCAGCGTCAATTTTAATGCGTTACTGTGAAGAAATTGCGAAATAAGAAAAAATAAGAACATATGGTTTAATTGTATTACTAAACATTTGTTAATATATGATAAAGTGATTTAAGAATAAAAAAATCATAGTTAAATCATCTATAAGGGGTTCATCTACTTTTAAATTTGTGGATGAACCCTATATTTATACGTTGGGTATTAGCAAATTTTCATAACATACTTTGGATATTCCGTAGCAAAATGTACGATTTCATGTATAGCAATTAATGCAGTATTTAGGTACTATGATTGGATAAATACAAAAATTAGTTAAAGTGAGCACCATTTAGTTGAGAGGAGAGGTTGTTATGAGAAAAGGAAAAAGAAGAATTTTAGTACTTATGTTATTATGCTGTAGTTTACTTATGTGGGTTACGGGATGTTCAGCTAAACAAGCTGAAACAAAAGAAACAGAAAAAACAGAAACCGCAACAACTGAGCCTGAGAAAGAAGAACCAGAAAAAGAAACTACAATTAATGTATTTATTGCCGCAAGCTTAAGTAACGCTATGGAAGAAATTCAAGAAAGTTATATACAAGAGCATCCAAAGGTTACAATTGTTTTTAATTCGGACAGCTCTGGCACACTTCAGACCCAAATTGAAGAAGGGGCAGAGTGCGACGTCTTTATGTCGGCGGCTATGAAACAGATGAACAAGCTGAATGAAGATGGATTCATTGTAGATGGTTCAGACATAAAGCTTTTGAAAAATGAGGTTGTACTAATTAAAGCCAAGGGTGCAGATACAAAAGTTACAGGCTTTGAAAATATAACGGATGCCGCAAATATAGCAATTGCTGGAGAAGATGTTCCTGTTGGAGCATATTCAAGAGAGATAATTGAAAATTTAGGTATTACAGATAAAGTTATGGTTATGGAAATAAATGAAGGAGCTACTGTTACGGCTGTTCTTACTGCTGTTGCTGAAAAAAGTAATGAAATTGGAATTGTTTATGCAACGGACGCCGCTTCCATGCCAGATTCAGTTGAGATAATAGCAACTGCACCTAAAGGAAGTCTTAAAACACCTGTAATTTACCCTGTAGGTCTTGTAAAAAACAGTGAGGCAGACGAAAATCAGTCTTTGGCTGCAAAAGAATTTGTTGAATATTTGAAAACAGATGAAGCTATTTCAATATTTGAAAAATACGGATTTTTAGCGTATAAGGAATAACTAGGAATTTGGTGATAGACATGCTTGAACTATTGAAAAACTTAAATTGGAGTCCATTATTTATTTCTCTTAAAACAGGGATAGTAGCAACAGTGATTGCTTTTTTTGCAGGAATATATGCCGCAAGATTAGTTATGAAGCTAAATAACAAAGTAAAATTACTTTTAGATGGAATATTTACCCTGCCGTTGGTTCTACCGCCAACGGTTGCGGGTTTTTTATTACTGTTGCTATTCAGTTTAAAAAGACCCTTTGGGAATTATCTTTATACACAATTTGATATTAAAATTATTCAAAGTTGGCAAGGGTGTGTTATTGCGGCAGTTGTAATCGCATTTCCTCTGATGTACCGAAACAGCAGGGCGGCATTCGAGCAGATTGACGTTACCCTAATACAAGCTGGAAGAACCCTTGGCATGAGTGAGTTCCACATATTTTGGAAAGTGATTATGCCCATAGCTTCACCTGGAATAGCTTCGGGAACGGTACTTGCCTTTGCAAGAGCCTTAGGAGAATATGGTGCAACTTCAATGCTTGCAGGAAACGTATTAGGCAAAACAAGAACAATAGCAGTAGCAATAGCGTCTGAAACGGCGGCAGGGAATTATGACAAAGCGGGCATTTGGGTATTGGTCATAATAACTCTGTCTTTTTTTATTATATTAACCATTAATGTTATTTCTGGAAAGGGAATGAAGTATTTTAGGAGGTGGTAATATGTGCCTTGAAGTAAATATTAAAAAAAGAATTGGTTCATTTAAGCTAGAAGTTGAATTTAACGCTGAAAATAATCGAATTGGTATTTTAGGAGCAAGTGGTTGTGGAAAAAGCATGACTTTAAAGTGTATTGCTGGAATTGAAAATCCGGATGAAGGACGAATTGTATTGGATGGAAAGGTTTTATTTGATTCTAAGGAAAAAATAAAGTTATTGCCCCAAAAAAGAAAAATTGGGTACTTATTTCAAAATTATGCATTGTTTCCAAACATGACAGTATCTAAAAATATTGGCATTACCAAAGCTTCGTCTGAAAAAATTACTTTCCTTATAAGCAAATTGCATTTGGATGGGTTGGAAGATAGATACCCAAGTCAGCTATCGGGCGGAGAACAGCAAAGGGTGGCGTTGGCAAGAATTTTGGCATATGAGCCGGAAATGATTATTTTAGACGAGCCTTTTTCTGCCCTAGATGGATATTTAAAAGACCAATTGCAAAGGGAAATGCTTGAAATTTTAGCTGATTACAAGGGTAAAGTAATAGTGGTGTCCCACAGCAAAAGTGAAATATACAGACTATCAGAGCAGTTGGTAGTAATGGATAAAGGCAAGGTTGTATTATGTGACCATAAAAAGAAAGTTTTTAATAGCCCTCAGTTTGTACAGGTTGCAAGGCTTACAGGGTATAAAAATATATCCAAAGCAAAAAAAGTGGATGATTACTGTATAAATGCCTTGGATTGGAATATTACATTGAAAACAAATGAAAAAATTACAGACAAAGTTGAATATGTAGGGATTATGCCAAACCAAATTGAGGCACTGTCTTTTATTCAGCAGGAAAACGAAATAAATAATATTATGAAGGTGGATATGGTGGAGATGGCACAAATGCCTTTCCACACAAACTACATAGTTAGAAATATGAACGGTGGAATGAGTGATATATGGGTTAAGGCGGGAAATCAAAAGGAAATCAAAGGAATTTTAATGCCTGAAAATCATTTGGTGCTACTTAGTCAATGAACTGATTTATGAAAATAAGCATGGTTTTTTCAGTATTTTTTGTAATTGTTGCAGTATTGTAACTCCATTGAGATTCTCATATAATGAATTTATAAAAATTGAATATGCACCTGACAAAGGCGTTGGAAAAGAAATCTTTCCTACGTCTTTTTTCATATACCGGTTGTGAAAATAGGGGTGTATTCTAAATTAATTTTAACTTTAAATTTATAGGCAGTTTTTTTAATAAGGAGGACGATAGTATGAGACAGGTTGCTATTTATGGTAAAGGCGGTATTGGAAAATCTACAACAACACAAAATCTTACAGCAGGCTTAGCTGAAATGGGTAAAAAAGTTATGATTGTTGGCTGTGACCCTAAAGCAGACTCAACAAGATTGGTATTAGGCGGTTTGGCACAAAAAACCGTTCTTGATACGTTAAGAGAAGAAGGCGAAGACATTGATTTGGACTATATCATGAAAACAGGATATGGCGATATTAAAGGTGTTGAGTCTGGCGGACCAGAGCCTGGTGTAGGCTGTGCAGGACGTGGAATTATTACTTCAATTAACTTGCTTGAACAGTTAGGTGCATATGAAGCAGATTTGGATTATGTATTCTACGACGTACTTGGTGACGTTGTTTGCGGTGGTTTCGCAATGCCTATTCGTGAAGGAAAAGCAAAGGAAATTTACATTGTATGCTCTGGCGAAATGATGGCACTTTATGCAGCAAACAACATTGCAAAAGGTATTATGAAATATGCAAACACAGGCGGTGTAAGACTTGGTGGTCTTATCTGTAATTCAAGAAAAGTAGACGGGGAAGCGGCATTAGTTGAAGCAGTTGCGAAAGAGCTTGGTACACAAATGATTCACTTTGTTCCACGTGATAATGCAGTACAAAAAGCAGAAATTAATAAAAAGACTGTAATTGATTTTAGCCCAGAAGAGCCACAGGCAGATGAATACAGAGAGCTTGCAAGAAAGATTGACGGGAATGATATGTTTGTTATACCAAAACCAATGTCAATTGAAAAATTAGAATCAATTTTAATGGAACATGGAATTATGGATTAATTAAAAGGAGGTAATTATATGTTACTTATTCGTGCAATTATAAGACCTAATCAAGTTGGTACAGTTTTATCAGAATTATTGTCGGCAGGGTATCCTGCTGTAACCAAAATGGACGTTTACGGACGTGGCAAGCAAAAAGGAATTAAGGTTGGAGATGTTTTCTACGATGAAATTCCTAAGGAAATGCTTTTAATGGTAGTAAAGGATGAAGATAAGGATGACGTTGTTAAGTTAATAATGAAATATGCCAGAACAGGTGAAAACGGACACTTTGGTGACGGCAG
The DNA here is from genome assembly GCA_028695945.1 of Lachnospiraceae bacterium. Classification (GTDB taxonomy): domain Bacteria; phylum Bacillota; class Clostridia; order Lachnospirales; family Anaerotignaceae; genus UBA8514. The sequence continues at coordinate 4,066 of JAQVIB010000001.1, read as the reverse complement.
AATTTTCATTAGCCATGTAGATGAGGCATATACAATCAGTTCTAAAAAAGCGGGATTATAGGAGGGGTTGCTTGTGAAGGAAGTAATGGCAATAGTTCGTTTAAACCGTGTAAATGCTACAAAAGAAGCCTTGGCAGAAGCAGGTTTTCCTGCATTCACCTGCAGAAAAGTTATGGGCAGAGGAAAAAAGGCTATTAATTTAGATTTAGTGGAGACTGTTTTAGCAGGAGAACTTCCTATTTCGCCTATTGGTGAATATATTTCAGAAAGCTCTAGGTTAATACCAAAAAGATATTTCACAGTGGTTGTTCCTGATGACGAAGTTGAAAAAGCCGTTAAGACAATTATGGAAACAAACTGCACAGGAAACCCAGGTGACGGAAAGATTTTTGTTTTACCAATAGTAGAGTCTATTCGTATTAGAGATGGGCAACTACAAATGGATTCAGAATCATATTAATAGGAGGTGAGGACATGAGTTCAGTAAGAGACCACTTGTTAGAACAATATAGTGCAAGGGTATATAAAAACAGAAAAGACCACGTAATTACAGCAGGAGAAAATAATCCAGATGTGATTACAGCCAACACCAGAACAATTCCAGGTATTATTACACAAAGAGGATGTTGTTTTGCAGGCTGTAAGGGCGTTGTTCTTGGCCCTATAAAAGATGCCGCAATTATAGTTCATGGCCCCATTGGCTGTGCCTACTATTCATGGGGCACAAGAAGACATAAAGCCTTTGCCGATGAAAAAGATGGTGAACAGGCGGATTGCTACTTAGAATACTGTTTTTCTACGGATATGCAAGAGCCAGACATTGTATTCGGCGGTGAAAAGAAGTTAAAGCAGGCAATTACAGAAGCGGTATCCATTTTTAAACCTACTGCAATTTTCATTTGCTCCACATGTCCTGTTGGCTTAATTGGTGACGATATCCATGCAGTTGCAAGATGGGGCGAAGAGGAATATGGCATTAAATGTATTGGCTTTAGCTGTGAGGGTTATAAAGGGGTTAGCCAGTCCGCAGGGCATCACATTGCAAATAATCAGTTGATTAAATACATCATTGGAACAGGAGATAAAGCACCTAAGAAAAAATACAGTGTTAACCTTTTAGGTGAATATAATATCGGCGGTGACGGTTGGGAAGTTGAAAAGCTGTTAAAGCGTTGTGGAATTGAAGTTGTTTCTGTTTTTACAGGGGGCAGCAGCTACAGGGATATTAAAAATTCCCATTTGGCAAACCTAAACTTGGTGCAATGTCATCGTTCCATTAACTATGTGGCAGAAATGATGTACGACAAATATGGTATAGATTGGCTTAAAGTAAACTTCATTGGCGTACAATCTACCATAGAGGCTTTACGCAGTATTGGTAAATATTTTGGCGATGAAGAATTAATTGCCAGAATTGAAGATGTCATTTCAGACGAACTTGGTACTGTATTTGATGAAATTCAGTATTTAAAAAGCAAGTTAAAAGGCAAAACTGCGGCACTTTATGTAGGGGGTTCAAGGTCTCATCATTACCAAACACTTTTGAAAGATTTTGGCATCAGTACCGTTTTGGCTGGGTATGAATTTGCCCATCGGGATGACTATGAAGGCAGAGAAGTCATTCCAGACATTAAAATTGATGCTGACAGCAAGAATATTGAAAGCATTACAGTTGAAAAAGACCCTAAATACTATAAGGTTTTCTTAAGCGATGAACAAAAAGAGGCACTTGCAGAAAAAGGTGTTCAGCTTAATTATTATGAAGGTATGTTTAAGGAAATGGACGAAGGCTCAATTATTTGCGACGACTTGAACCATTTTGAAACAGAAGAATTCCTTCGTATATTAAAACCAGATATTTTCTTTTCGGGTATTAAAGATAAATTTGTTGCTCAAAAGAACGGTTTGCTTTCCAGACAGCTTCATTCCTACGATTACAGCGGACCATATTCAACCTTTACAGGTGCAGTGAAATTTGGTCAAGATATACTTATGGGCTTATCAACGCCTGCATGGGGATTGATTAGAGCACCTTGGAAGCAAATACCAAACTTAGAAGGCTCATTAGGAGGTGAGGAGTAATGCTTGATTATACAACAAAAGAAATGGCAGAAAGAAGTGCTTTAACTATTAATCCGGCAAAAACTTGCCAGCCTGTTGGTGCAATGTATGCAGCCCTTGGGGTACATAAATGCTTACCTCATAGCCACGGGTCACAGGGTTGCTGTGCCTTTCACAGAATGTTTTTAACAAGACATTTTAAAGACCCTGCAATGGCATCCTCCAGTTCGTTTACAGAAGGAGCTTCTGTATTTGGCGGTGGAAGTAATTTAAAAACAGCGGCAAAAAATATATTCGATTTATATAAGCCAGACATTATTGCGGTGCATACCACTTGCCTTTCAGAAACAATTGGTGATGATTTAAATGCAATTATAACCGATATTGATATACCTGAAAGCAAATATATTGTGCATTGTAATACACCAAGCTATAAAGGCTCTCATATCACAGGCTTTACCAATATGGTTTCAGGCTTTATTAATTATCTTTCTAAAAAATCGGGCGTGGTAAGCGAAAAAATTTGTGTAATGCCTGGGTTTGTAAATCCTGGAGACATTAGAGAGTATAAAAAGCTTCTGAAAGCAATGAAGGTGGATTTCACCATGCTTCCCGACACCAGCGGTGTTATGGATACCCCAATGACAGGCAAGTATGAAATGTATCCGCAAGGCGGAACACGCATACCAGACATTATTGCTTTGGGTGACTGCAAAAAAACCATTGCGTTAGGGCTTCAAACATCAGAGCCTTCTGCAGAAGTGCTTCGTAAAAAATGTGGTGTTGAATATGAAGCAATGCCACTGCCAATGGGTGTTGAATTGACTGACAAATTTATTATGGCTCTTCAAGATTTATCTAAGGAAGAAATTCCTTTTGAAATTGAAGAGGAAAGAGGTCAGCTTGTGGATATGATGTTGGATATTCACCCTTACACCTACGGAAAAACAGTAGCAATTTATGGAGACCCCGATACTGTTTTAGGTATCACTGCATTTGTTCTTGAACTGGGAATGATTCCTAAATTTGTGATAACAGGAACACCGGGAGCGGTTTTTGAGCAAAAAGCCAATGATTTGTTTGATAAATTTGCAGTAACAGACTGCATTGCAAAAGCAGGTACAGACTTGTTCTACCTTCATCAGTTAATAAAGAATGAAAAAGTAGACTTGCTTATTGGCGGAACTCATGGTAAAACTATTGCAAGGGCAGAGGATATACCTTTGGTTAGAATGGGATTTCCTATTATTGACCGCTATATACATTCTTATATGCCTTTGGTTGGCTATAAAGGAGCAATGCGTATGGCAGAACAAATTGCCAATGCATTAATGGATTATCAAGACAGCCACTGTGATGAAAAAGATTTAGAAGTAGTTATGTAATTTATAAAGAGCTTTTGACAAAGACGTCGGTTTTTGTTAAAAGCTCTTTTTTAGTAAAAATTAAGACCCATAGCGGAGGGTTAACCTCAGCTATGGATGTTGCTATTTATAGGGAGAATGAAATATACAGCGAAGGAAGTGGGTTTATGGACAAAATTTTAGAAGAAAGAAAGCAGTCCATTGTTTTGAAAAATGATGTTGGGTGCTGTGGAACAGGAATTAACTGCGATTCCAATAGCGTTTCTGGTGCGGTAAGCCAAAGAGCCTGTGTATACTGTGGGGCAAGAGTTGTTTTAAACCCAATTACGGATGCTTTTCATATTGTACATGGACCCATTGGCTGTGCCAGCTACACATGGGATATTCGTGGAAGTTTAACAAGTGATGATGATGTGTTTAGAACCAGTTTTTCAACAGATTTAAGGGAACAGGACGTAATATTTGGCGGTGAAAAAAAGCTTGAGGCGGCAATAGAAGAAACTGTAAGCAAGTATCACCCTAAATTGATATTTGTTTACGCAACCTGTATTGTTGGTGTTATTGGTGATGACGTTGAAGCCATTTGCAAAAGAATGTCTCAAAAGTATGATATCCACGTTGTGCCTGTAAAGTCTCCAGGG